>NZ_JAEKDC010000022.1:0-75778 GCF_016405645.1 Pseudomonas sp. MF5691 | reverse complement strand
GGCTGGCTGAAGGAGAACCGTCGCATCGTGACGCGCTTCGACAAGCTCGCAACAAGTTTTGCGGCGATGGTCTCATTGGCCTGCGCTATGCGGTGCTTGCGACAATACTTTACGTACAGAGCCTAGGGCGGCGTTGGCCTGTTGCAAGTTGAGGGTTTTTTGCTGCACCTGGCTTTCCAGGGTGCGGTGGGACTGCTCGATGGTTTCGGCCAGGGTGTTGAAGCTCAGGGCCAACTGCCCCAGCTCATCCTGGGAGCGGTGATTGACCCGGGTCTGGTAATCCCCCTCACGAAAGCGCCGGGTGGCGTCCACCAGTTCCTTCAAGGGGGTGACCACGCCGTACTGCAATTCATACAGCCCAAGCAGCAGGATGATCAGCGTGCTGAACAGCGCCAGGCCCTGGATCAACTGTTGCCAGCCTTGTTTGTGCTCGCTCTGTTGCTGCAACAGGCTGACGAACTGGTTCAGTTGCTCGACAAAGGCCGGCGCGCGTTCGCGGAAGAGGGCGCCGTCGTCGCGCTCGATGGCCGGGCGCAGCTCCTGGTTCCAGTGTTGCTGGATCTGCCGGTAGCTCTGTTGCAAGGCGCTCTGGGGGCCGTCTTCCAGTACTGCTTTCAGCGACTGGCTGTCGAGGCGCCGTTGCAGGCTTTGAGTGATGGCCTGGATCTCGTTGGCGGGGGCATGGTCGGCGAGCTTCCAGCTCAGGTGGTAGGTCTCCATGCGCACCGAGCCTGCGGTGTTGATGGCCGCGCCATCGCCCTGGCTGAACCAGGCGATCAGCCCGGCGCTCAGGGAACTGGCCAGGGCCAGGATTGCAATCAGGATCACCGCGACACCGGCGCGTGCGGGCAGGGAGCTGCGCAGCCAGTTAAACATCACGGCGTAATCGAAGGGGTAAGAACAGCAGCATGACGGCACCTGGCACGGGAAACAGCATTGAATTGTGCATTCCCTGGCGCACTACCTCTAAAGAGTTGCCGGCGGACCCTCCCACGGGAAAAAGCCGGCACAAGAGATCAATCCATTGATAAATAAAGACTTTCTCTTGTTATTGGGCCTACCTCCTTAGAGGTAGACGGGCTAAGCATAGGCCAATACCCCCCAGGCGGACGTTGATCTGGGTCAAGTTCCTGGAGGGCCTCGCCCCTAACCTGCGCTCATGGAATCACTTCTGGGAGCGCAAACCGTGACTCAACCCCGTGTAAGACAGGGCCTGGTGCTGGGCATGAGTACACTGGCCTTCACCGTGTGCTTTATGGTCTGGATGATGTTCGCCGTCCTCGGCGTGCCGATCAAAGAGCTGCTGCAACTCAACGAAACCCAGTTCGGCCTGCTGGCCGCCACCCCGGTACTGACCGGCTCCCTGGTGCGCCTGCCCCTGGGCCTGCTGACTGACCGCTTCGGCGGGCGCATCGTGTTCTTTGTCTTGATGCTCACCTGCGTGCTGCCGCTGTACTTGATCACCTACGCCACCGCTTTCTGGCAATTCCTTGTGCTGGGGCTGTTTGTCGGCCTGGCCGGCGGCTCGTTCTCGGTGGGTATCGCCTACGTCGCCAAGTGGTTCGACAAAGACAACCAGGGCTTTGCCATGGGCGTGTTCGGCGCCGGCAACGCGGGGGCTGCAGTCACCAAGTTTCTGGCGCCGGCCCTGATTGCCCTGGGGACCTGGCACCTGGTGCCGAAAGTGTTCAGCGCGATCCTGTTTATCACCGCGCTGCTGTTCTGGTTCCTCACCAGCGAGAACAAGGCCCACCGCAGTGCCGGTGGCGCGACCTTGCGCGAGCAACTGCTGTGTCTCAAGGACCCGGCCGTGTGGCGCTACTGCCAGTACTACTCGATTGTGTTCGGCGGCTACGTGGCCCTGGCGCTGTGGGCGACCAAGTACTACGTGCAGGAATACGGCTTCAGCCTGCAAAGCGCCGCGCTGTTGGCCGCGTGCTTTTCCCTGCCCGGTGGCGTGCTGCGCGCTGTGGGCGGCTGGATGTCCGACCGCTGGGGCGCACAGAGCGTGACCTGGTGGGTGCTGTGGGTCAGCTGGATCTGCCTGTTCCTGCTCAGCTACCCGCAGACCCAGTTGCAGGTGCAAACCGTCAATGGCCCGCTGGACTTCCATATCGGCCTCAACGCCACCCTGTTCACCGTGCTGCTGTTTGTGATGGGCATCGCCTTCGCCTTCGGCAAGGCCTCGGTGTTCAAGTACATCGCCAATGACTATCCGCAAAACATGGGCGCGGTGTCCGGCATCGTCGGCCTGGCGGGCGGCCTTGGCGGCTTTGTCCTGCCAATCATGTTCGGCGCCCTGGTGGACCTCACCGGCGTGCGCTCCTCCTGCTTCATGTTGATGTACGGCGTGGTCTGGGTATCCCTGACCTGGATGTACTTCAGCGAAATCCGCAAGCAACCGCTGCTTGGTAAAGCGGCGGCCCAGCCTCTCCAAGGAGAATCCGCATGACTATCGCGCAAAAGCCCAACTCGGGCCCGGTGATCCACGACTGGCGCCCTGAAGACCCGGCGTTCTGGGGCGCCAGCGGCAAGCAGACCGCGACCCGCAACCTGTGGATCTCGATCCCGGCGCTGCTGTTGGCCTTCGCCGTGTGGATGGTGTGGAGCACGGTGATCGTGCGCCTGAACGCCATCGGCTTCAGCTTCACCACTGACCAGCTGTTCTGGCTGGCGGCATTGCCCGGCCTGTCTGGCGCCACCTTGCGCGTGTTCTATTCGTTCATGGTGCCGATCTTCGGTGGCCGCCGCTGGACGGCCCTGAGCACTGCGTCGCTGCTGATTCCATCACTGTGGATGGGCTTCGCGGTACAAGACCCGAGCACCTCCTACAGCGTGTTTGTATTGATCGCGCTGCTGTGCGGCTTCGGTGGCGGCAACTTCGCCTCGAGCATGTCCAACATCAGCTTCTTCTATCCCAAGTCCCAGCAAGGCACTGCCCTGGGCCTGAACGCCGGCCTGGGTAACCTGGGGGTGTCGGTGATGCAGTTCTGCGTGCCGCTGGTGATTACCTTCGGTGTGTTCGGCCTGATTGGCGGCCAGCCCCAGACCCTGGAAGACGGCAGCCAGTTGTGGCTGCAGAACGCCGGGTTTATCTGGGTACCGTTCATCATCACCGTGACCCTGTTTGCCTGGTTCGGCATGAATGACCTGTCCAGCGCCCGCGCTTCGTTCAGCGAGCAGGCGGTGATCTTCAAGCGCAAGCACAACTGGCTGATGTGCTGGTTGTACCTGGCCACCTTCGGCTCGTTCATTGGCTTCTCGGCCGCCTTCCCGATGCTGATCAAGACCTCGTTCCCAGACGTCAACGCCTTGAAATTCGCCTTCCTCGGCCCGCTGGTAGGTGCCCTGGTACGCCCATTGGGTGGCTGGCTGGCCGACAAACTGGGCGGTGCGCGGGTGACCTTGTGGAACTTCGTGCTGATGATCGTGATGGTGTTCGGCGTCCTGCACTTTTTGCCCCTGAACGGCGAGGGCGGCAGCTTCTACGGCTTCCTCGGCATGTTCATGCTGCTGTTCATCACCACCGGCATCGGCAATGGCTCCACCTTCCGCATGATCCCGGTGATCTTCCGCACCCAGCATGAAAAGGCCAGCGCCGGCAAACCTGCCGCCGTGCGTGAGCAAGCCCTCAAGGATGCCAGCAAGGAGTCGGCAGCAGTGCTGGGCTTCAGCTCGGCAATGGGCGCCTTCGGTGCGTTCTTCATCCCCAAGACCTTTGGCTCGTCCATGGCCTACACCGGCAGCCCGGCCATGGCGTTCTACATGTTTGTCGGCTTCTACCTGACCTGCATCGTCGTGACCTGGTGGTGGTATGCGCGCAAAGGCGCCGAGACCCCCTGCTGAGTCGACCCCGAATTCAAACCTTGCGTGGGCGGGGCACAGAACCCCGCAGCAAGCCTGAGAGGAAAGCACCATGAGTCATTTACTGGATCAACTGCGGTTCTTCAATCGCAAGCAAGACGAGTTCTCCGAAGGTCACGGCGAGACCCGCAAGGAGTCCCGCGACTGGGAAAACGTCTACCGTTCGCGCTGGCAGTACGACAAGATCGTGCGCTCCACCCACGGGGTGAACTGCACCGGCTCGTGCTCGTGGAAGATCTACGTGAAGAACGGCCTGATCACCTGGGAAACCCAGCAGACCGACTACCCGCGCACCCGTAACGACCTGCCCAACCACGAGCCGCGCGGCTGCCCCCGTGGTGCCAGCTACAGCTGGTACATCTACAGCGCCAACCGCCTGAAGTACCCGAAGATCCGCAAGCCATTGCTCAAACTGTGGCGCGAGGCACGCCTGACCCTGTCGCCGGTCGAGGCCTGGGCGAGCATTGTCGAGGACAAGGTCAAGGCCGACTCCTATAAAAGCAAGCGTGGCATGGGGGGCTTCATCCGTTCCAACTGGGATGAAGTCAACGAGATCATCGCCGCGTCCAACGTCTACACCATCAAGCAATATGGCCCGGACCGTATCGTCGGCTTCTCGCCGATCCCGGCCATGTCCATGGTCAGCTATGCCGCAGGTTCGCGTTACCTGTCGCTGATCGGCGGTGTGTGCCTGAGCTTCTATGACTGGTACTGCGACCTGCCGCCAGCCTCGCCGATGGTCTGGGGCGAGCAGACCGACGTGCCGGAATCGGCCGACTGGTACAACTCCAACTACATCATTGCCTGGGGTTCCAACGTTCCGCAGACCCGTACCCCGGACGCGCACTTCTTCACCGAGGTGCGCTACAAGGGCACCAAGACCGTGGCGATCACGCCTGACTATTCGGAAGTGGCCAAGCTCACCGACCTGTGGCTCAACCCCAAGCAGGGCACCGACGCGGCACTGGCCCAGGCCTTCAACCATGTGATCTTCAAGGAATTTCACCTGGATAAACCGAGCGCCTACTTCACCGAATACGCCAAGCGCTATACCGACTTGCCGGTGCTGGTAATGCTCAAGCCGATGACCGGTTTTGCGCCGGGTGCAGGCTTCCAGCCGGACCGCTTCCTGCGCGCCTCGGACCTGGTCGACAACCTGGGCCAGGACAACAACCCGGAATGGAAAACCATCGCCCTCGACGAAAGCGGCGAGCTGGTTTCGCCACAAGGTTCCATCGGCTATCGCTGGGGCGAGAAGGGCAAGTGGAACATCCTGGCCAAAGAAGGCGGTGAAGGTCGCGAGATCGACCTGAAACTGAGCCTGATCGGCGATGACGTCGCCGAAGTGGCGTTCCCGTATTTTGCCGGTGAAGCCCACGACTACTTCCAGCACGTGGCCGGCGATGCCGTGCAATTTCGTCGGGTACCGGTACACAGCGTGACCCTGGCCGATGGCACGGTGGCCAAAGTGGCGACGGTGTTCGACCTGTCGGCGGCCAACCTGGCCATCGACCGTGGCCTGGGCGGCAACAACGTGGCCAAGGACTACAACGACGCCAGCGTACCGGGCACGCCAGCCTGGCAGGAGGCAATCACCGGGGTCAGCCGCGAGAAGGCCATCCAGATCGCCCGTGAGTTTGCCGACAACGCCGACAAGACCCGTGGTCGCTCGATGATCATCGTCGGCGCGGCGATGAACCACTGGTACCACATGGACATGAACTACCGCGGGCTGATCAATATGCTCATGCTCTGCGGTTGTGTCGGCCAGACCGGCGGCGGTTGGGCGCACTACGTGGGCCAGGAAAAACTGCGTCCGCAATGCGGCTGGCTGCCCCTGGCATTCGGCCTGGACTGGAACCGTCCGCCACGCCAGATGAACGGCACCAGCTTCTTCTACGGCCACAGCTCGCAATGGCGCCACGAGAAGATGAGCATGCACGACATCCTCTCGCCGCTGGCCGACAAGTCGCAGTTCCCGGAACACGCCCTGGACTACAACATCCGTGCCGAACGCGCCGGTTGGTTGCCCAGCGCGCCACAACTCAATACCAACCCGCTGCATATCTGCCGTGATGCGGCGGCTGCCGGTATGGACCCCAAAGACTACGTGGTCAAATCCTGGCAGGACGGCACCCTGCGCTTTGCCTGCGAGCAGCCGGACAGCCCGGTGAACTTCCCGCGCAACATGTTTATCTGGCGCTCCAACCTGCTCGGCTCGTCGGGCAAGGGCCACGAGTACATGCTCAAGTACCTGCTCGGCACCAAGAACGGGGTGATGAACGAAGACATCGGCCACAGCACCGAATGCAAGCCAACCGAGGCCGAATGGGTCGAAGACGGCGCCATCGGCAAGCTGGACCTGGTGACCACCCTGGACTTCCGCATGTCCTCGACTTGCGTGTATTCCGACATCGTCTTGCCGACCGCCACCTGGTACGAAAAAGACGACATGAACACCTCGGACATGCACCCGTTCATTCACCCGCTGTCGGCGGCGATTGATCCTGCGTGGGAGTCGCGTTCGGACTGGGAAATCTACAAAGGCATCGCCAAGGCGTTCTCGGCCATGTCGGTCGGCCATCTGGGTGTGGAACAAGACCTGGTCACCGTGCCGTTGATGCATGACAGCGTGGGTGAATTGGCCCAGCCGTTTGGCGGCACTGACTGGAAAAGCGCCGGTGTGGCGCCGGTACCGGGCAAGAATGCGCCGAACATGGCGGTGGTGGAACGGGACTACCCGAACATCTACAAGCAGTTCTCGTCCCTCGGCCCGATGCTGGAAAAACTCGGCAACGGCGGCAAGGGCATCAACTGGAACACCGATGAAGAAGTGCAGTTCCTCGGTGAACTCAACCACCACGAAGGCGACGCGGGCATCAGCCACGGCCGGCCAAAAATCGACACGGCGATTGACGCGGCCGAGGTGATTCTGTCCCTGGCTCCGGAAACCAACGGCAAGGTCGCCTTGAAAGCCTGGGCGGCGCTGTCGGAATTCACCGGCATCGACCACAGCCACCTGGCGATTTCCAAGGCCCACGAAGCAATCCGCTTCCGCGATATCCAGGCACAGCCGCGCAAGATCATCTCCAGTCCCACCTGGTCGGGCCTCGAAGACGAACACGTGAGCTACAACGCCGGCTACACCAACGTCCATGAAAACATCCCATGGCGCACCATCACCGGCCGCCAGCAGTTCTACCAGGATCACCCGTGGATGCAGGCGTTCGGCGAGCAGTTGATGAGCTACCGGCCACCGGTCAACACCCGCACCATCGAAGGCGTGAAGGGCAAGCGCAGCAATGGCGAGACCGAGATCGTCCTGAACTGGATCACGCCGCACCAGAAATGGGGGATTCACAGCACCTACAGCGACAACCTGCTGATGCTCACCTTAAGCCGTGGCGGCCCGATTGTGTGGCTCTCGGAAATCGACGCCAAGCGCGCCGGGATCGAGGACAACGACTGGATCGAATGCTTCAACGTCAACGGCGCGCTGACCGCCCGTGCGGTGGTCAGCCAGCGGGTCAAGGAAGGCATGGTGATGATGTACCACGCCCAGGAACGCATCGTGAACGTACCGGGTTCGGAAACCACCAAGACCCGCGGCGGCCACCACAACTCGGTCACCCGCGTGGTGCTCAAGCCGACCCATATGATCGGCGGCTATGCCCAGCAGGCCTACGGTTTCAACTATTACGGCACGGTCGGCTGCAACCGCGATGAATTCGTGGTGGTGCGCAAGATGGTCAAGGTCGATTGGCTCGATGGCTCCAGCGGTGATGATCTGCCGCGTCCATTGCCGACCGATATCGAGGAGAACTGAGATGAAGATCCGCTCACAAATCGGCATGGTCCTGAACCTGGACAAATGCATCGGCTGCCACACCTGCTCGATCACCTGCAAAAACGTGTGGACCAGCCGTGAAGGCATGGAATACGCCTGGTTCAACAACGTCGAATCCAAGCCCGGGATCGGCTACCCGAAAGAATGGGAAAACCAGGACAAGTGGAAGGGCGGCTGGATCCGCAACGCCAACGGCTCGATCAACCCACGCATCGGCGGCAAGTTCCGCGTGTTGGCGAACATCTTCGCCAACCCCGACCTGCCGAGCCTGGACGACTACTACGAACCGTTCGACTTCGACTACCAGCACCTGCACACCGCGCCTTTGGGCGAGCACCAACCGACCGCGCGGCCGCGCTCGGTGGTGTCCGGCAAGCGCATGGAAAAAATCGAGTGGGGCCCCAACTGGGAGGAAATCCTAGGCACCGAGTTCGCCAAGCGCCGCAAGGACAAGAACTTCGACCAGATCCAGGCCGACATTTATGGCGAGTACGAAAACACCTTCATGATGTACCTGCCGCGCCTGTGCGAGCACTGCCTGAACCCGGCGTGCGCGGCGTCGTGCCCCAGCGGCGCGATCTACAAGCGTGAAGAAGACGGCATCGTGCTGATCGACCAGGAAAAATGCCGCGGCTGGCGCATGTGCATCAGCGGCTGCCCGTACAAGAAAATCTACTTCAACTGGAAGAGCGGCAAGTCCGAGAAGTGCATCTTCTGCTACCCACGGATCGAAGCTGGCATGCCTACCGTTTGCGCAGAAACCTGCGTCGGGCGTATCCGCTACCTCGGCGTGCTGCTGTATGACGCCGACCGCATCAGCGAAGTGGCCAGCACCGCCAACGAGCACGACCTGTACGAGAAGCAGCTGGAAATCTTCCTCGACCCGAATGACCCGGCGGTGATCCGCCAGGCCCTGGCCGATGGTGTACCGCAGTCGGTGATCGACTCGGCCCAGCGTTCGCCGGTGTACAAAATGGCCGTGGACTGGAAGCTCGCGCTGCCGCTGCACCCGGAATACCGCACCTTGCCGATGGTCTGGTACGTGCCGCCACTCTCGCCGATCCAGAACGCGGCCGCCGCTGGCACCGTGGGCATGAACGGGGTGATCCCGGATGTCGACAGCCTGCGTATCCCCCTGCGTTACCTGGCCAATATGCTCACCGCCGGTGACGAAAAACCGGTCAAGCGTGCCCTGAAACGCCTGCTGGCCATGCGCGCTTTCAAGCGTTCGCAGCAAGTGGATGGGGTTGAAGACCTGCAAGTGCTGGCCGACGTGGACCTGAGCGTGGCCCAGGTGGAAGAGATGTACCGCTACCTGGCGATTGCCAACTACGAAGACCGTTTTGTGGTGCCCAGCGCCCACCGTGAAGACGCGATGAGCGATGCGTTTGCCGAGCGTTCCGGCTGTGGTTTCAGCTTCGGCAGCGGCTGCAGTGGCAGCTCCGACACCAATATGTTCGGCGCCAAAAAGGCTAACCGCCGCGACGTGTTGAAAACCGTCCAGATCTGGGAGGACTGAGCCATGCGCATTCTTAAAGTGATCTCGTTGCTGCTGGACTATCCCACCCAAATCCTGGTCGACGGCCATGATGAGCTGGAAAAGGCGATTATCGAATCGCGGGAAATCAGCCCCAAGCAGCGCGGTGCGCTGTTTGAGCTGCTCGAACTGATCTGCAGCAATGACCTGATGGACGGCCAGGAGCACTACGGCGCGCTGTTTGGCCGTGGCCGCTCGCTGTCGCTGCTGTTGTTCGAACACGTGCATGGCGAGTCGCGGGACCGTGGCCAGGCCATGGTCGACATGATGGCCCAGTACCAGGAAGCCGGGTTTGCCATCGGCGTCAAGGAGCTGCCGGACTACATCCCGCTGTACCTGGAGTTCTTGTCCACCCGCGAAGACATTGAGGCCCGCGAGGGCCTGGCGGATGTGGCGCACTTGCTGGCCCTGCTGGCGGCGCGCCTGGATGAGCGTGAAAGCGCCTACGCCAGTTGCTTCCGTGCGCTGTTGCAGATCAGCGGCGCCGAGCCGCACCAGGCCATCGCCGAGTTGCGTGCCCAGGTCGCCGCTGAAGTCCGCGACGACTCCCTCGAAGCCCTGGACAAGGTCTGGGAAGAGGAGGCCGTGGACTTTATGCAGGCCGAGCAGCAGGACCGTTGCAGCTCGATGCCCAGCGCACCGGGCAAGGCCCGCGAAGAAAGTGCGGTGCCCTTGCACTGGGTGGATTTTCAGCACGAAGGGCTGGCCGCTGTGCCAGCCAAGGAGGTGGGTAATGTCTAAGTGGAATTTGTTGGTATTTGGCGTGTATCCGTATGTCGCCCTGGCCATTTGCCTGTTGGGCAGCTGGGCGCGGTTTGACCTGTCCCAGTACACCTGGAAGGCCGGCTCCAGCCAGATGCTCAGTAACCGTGGCATGCGCGTGGCGAGCAACTTCTTCCATATCGGTGTGCTGTTCGTGCTGGCCGGGCATTTTGTCGGCCTGCTGACCCCGGCGTCGATCTACCACCATGTGATCAGCACTGAGCACAAGCAACTGCTGGCGATGGTTTCCGGTGGTTTCTTCGGCCTGCTGTGCCTGGTGGGCCTGCTGATGCTGGTCAAGCGCCGCCTCACCGATCCACGGGTACGGGCCACGTCGAGCCCGTCGGACATCTTGATCCTGCTGGTGTTGCTGGCGCAGCTGGTGCTGGGCTTGCTGACCATCGTCGCCTCCACCGGGCATATGGACGGTTCGGTGATGGTGATGCTCGCGGACTGGGCGCAGAACGTCGTGCTGCTGCGACCTGTGGAAGCGGCCGCCGCGATTGCCCCGGTGAGCCTGATCTACAAGTTGCACGTGGCGCTGGGTTTGACCCTGTTTGTGCTGTTCCCGTTTACCCGTCTGGTGCATATGGTCAGCGCACCGATCTGGTACCTGGGGCGTCGTTATCAAATCGTGCGGCAGAAGTGAGGAGAACGTCATGACTACAGGATGCGGATGTGGTGGCGGCGGTGCGGGCGGTGGCGGTTGCAGTTCTTCGGCCAAGGCTGTGGACGTTGTGGTACCCGAAGTCGAGGTGGCGGTTGAGCCGCAACTGATCGCCAGTAGCGAGCAGGAATGGCCGATTGTCAGCGTCAACGGGGTGGTGATCACCCCGGAAAACATGGCCCAGGAGTTGCAATATCACCCGGCTGAAAGCCGCGAGGAGGCGGTCTTCCTCGCTGCCCGCGCGCTGGTGATCCGTGAGCTGTTGCAGCAGCGGATTCGCGAGTTGGGTGTGCAACTGGAGGTCGGCGCCGGCGAGAACGAAGAGGAGGCGGCGACCCGCCTGTTGCTGGAGCGCGAAGTCCAGGTGCCGGACTGCGACGAGGCCACTTGTGTGCGCTACTTCGAGAGCAATCGCGGGCGCTTTCACAGCGCGCCGTTGCTGGCGGTGCGCCACATCCTGCTGGAGTGCGCGCCGGATGATGCTGAGGCGCGTCATCAGGCCCATGCCCAGGCCGAGGTGCTGTTGCAGAGCCTGGAAGAGTCGCCCGGCAGCTTTGCCGAGCTGGCGCTGCAGTATTCGGCGTGCCCCTCCAAGGCCCAGGGCGGCTCCCTGGGGCAGGTCAGCAAAGGCCAGACCGTGCCGGAGCTGGAGCGCCAGTTGTTCACCCTGGCCCCGGGCCTGGCCGGCAAACCCCTGGAAAGCCGCTACGGCTGGCATGTGATCTGCGTCGATCAACGCATCGAAGGCCAGGCGCTGCCATACGAGGCGGTGGCCACGGCGATCCGCACCCAGTTGCAGCAAGGGGTATGGCAGAAGGCACTGGTGCAATACCTGCAAACCCTGATTGGCGCGGCCGATGTGCGTGGCATCGCGCTGCAGGGCGCCGACTCGCCGTTGGTGCAGTGACATGAGCCTGGTGGATGGTGTGGGCCGTTCCATTGACTACCTGCGGTTGTCGGTGACCGATCGTTGTGATTTGCGCTGTGTGTATTGCATGGCGAAAAACATGACGTTCCTGCCGCGCCAGCAGGTCCTGACCCTGGAGGAGCTGCAACGGCTGGCGACGGTGTTCGTCAGCCAGGGTGTGCGCAAGATCCGCCTGACGGGGGGCGAACCGCTGATCCGTCCAGGCATTGTCGAACTGTGCCGCCATATCGCCGCGTTGCCCGGCCTGCGTGAGCTGGTGATGACCAGCAACGGCACGCAACTGGGGCGCCTGGCCCGGCCGCTGGTAGAGGCTGGGGTCAAGCGTATGAATATCAGCCTCGACAGCCTCGACCCCGAGCGCTTTCGCGCGATTACCCGCAACGGCGACCTGCGCCAGGTGCTGGACGGCATCGAGGCGGCGCGGGACGCCGGGTTCGAGCGGGTCAAGCTCAACTGCGTGGTGATGAAGGGGCGCAATTTCGATGAAGTCCCGGCGCTGGTGCAATACGCCATCGACCAGGGCATTGATATCAGCTTTATCGAAGAGATGCCGCTGGGCGATGTAGGGCGCTCGCGGGGCGAATCCTTTTGCTCCAGCGAACAGGTGAGGGCGGTGATCGCCGAGCATCATGGCTTACTCGACAGCACCGAAAACAGCGGCGGCCCGGCGCGCTACGTGCGCCTGGCCCGCCATCCGCGCACGCGCATCGGCTTTATCTCGCCCAACTCCCATAACTTCTGCGCCAACTGCAACCGGGTGCGGATGACGGTGGAAGGGCAGTTGCTGTTGTGCCTGGGGCAGGACAATGCGGTGGATTTTCGGGCGTTGGTACGCCGTTATCCACTGGATGACCGGCCGTTGGTGGAAGCGCTGCACAAGGCGTTGCGGGGCAAGCCATTGCGCCATGATTTCACCGGGCAGGGCGAGGTGCAGGTGGTGCGGTTTATGAATATGAGTGGGGGGTGAGGCTGGCCAACGGTAGTTCCCATTGTTTTGTATCAAGGGCATTCCGCTGGCCCGCGTGGCTTTTTTCGGTCGTTACCATTGCCGGTTTCTACAACGAGCACTATCGAAAAGGAGTTAGGTATGAATCGACCCCCTGACGGCCTCACCGCACCACCTGAGGGATATGGCGACTGGTTGAAAGAACTGAAAAGCCGCATCCACTCTGCCCAACTGCGTGCATCTCTGGCGGTAAACCGTGAACTGGTGCTGCTGTACTGGCAGATTGGCCAGGACATATTGACCCGACAGGCGCAGCAGGGATGGGGAGCAAAAGTCATCGAGCGTCTGGCGCGGGATTTGCGTTCAGCTTTTCCTGATATGAAAGGTTTTTCGCCACGCAACCTCAAGTACATGCGCGCATTTGCTGAAGCCTGGCCGGACGCTGAGTTTGTGCAAGGGGTGCTTGCACAATTGCCTTGGTATCACCAATTAGCGTTGCTCGATAAGCTACCCGGCCCCGAAACCCGTCGCTGGTACGCCGCCCAAGCCATTGAACACAACTGGTCACGCAACATTCTGGTCATGCAGATCGAGACCCGTTTGCTCGAGCGCAGTGGCAATGCTGTCAGCAACTTCGAAACCCTGCTGCCCAAGCCCCAGTCGGACTTGGCCCGCGAGTCGCTGAAAGATCCTTACCGTTTCGACTTTCTGGGACTGACCCTGGACGCGCAGGAGCGCGAGATCGAAAGCGCACTGATCAGGCATGTGACCGACTTTCTACTGGAGCTGGGGGCAGGCTTTGCCTTTGTCGGCAAGCAGGTGCTGCTGGATGTGGGCGGCGAGGAGTTCTTCCTTGACCTGCTGTTTTATCACCTGAAACTGCGCTGTTACGTCGCGATCGAGCTCAAGGCGGGCAAGTTCAAACCAGAACATCTGGGGCAGTTGGGTTTTTACCTCGCTGCGGTGGACGCCCAACTCAAGCACCCACAAGACAGCCCCACCATCGGCCTGCTGCTGTGCAAAAGCAAAAACAAGATAGTGGCTGAATACGCTTTGCGTGACAGCGCTCGCCCCATCGGGGTGGCGGAGTACCAGTTGGTCGACTCCCTCCCGGCAGAACTCCAAATCAGCTTGCCCAGCATTGAACAGATTGAACGTGAACTGGCCTGTGACGATACGTCTTCGCAAACTTGACCCTGGTCAATTGCAACCCGGCATTCACTGCGTACCATCACTGCATCTTGTGTTTATACGAACTATTGAATCTATATGTAGTGTTTGGAGCCCCCAATGCAGATCACCTCAAGCCCGCTGGTCAGTACCCGCCTACACAAGCGCGATGGCACCCAGGTCGCCTTTGACGCCGAAAAAATCCGCCGGGCGATAATCGCCGCCGGTAACGCCACCGGCGAGTATCAGGAGGCCGAGGTCGATCTGTTGTTGGGGGCGGTGCTCGCCAGGTTGCGCGGGATCGCCCGGCTGGATGTGGAGCAGATCCAGGACAGCGTCGAGCGGGTGTTGATGGATGCCGGGTACTTTATGGCGATGCGCGCCTATATCGTCTACCGCGAGCAGCACGGGCGCCTGCGCCGGGATCGCAAGACCCTGGTGGAGGTCGCCACCTCGATGAACGAGTACCTCGACCGCGAGGACTGGCGCGTGCAGGCCAATGCCAACCAAGGCTATTCCCTGGGTGGGCTGGTGCTTAATGTGTCGGGCAAGGTCACGGCCAATTACTGGCTGGACGAGGTCTACAGCCAGGAGATCGGCCAGGCTCACCGTGAGGCGGACTTGCATATCCACGACCTGGACATGCTCGCGGGATACTGCGCCGGCTGGTCCCTGCGCACGCTGCTGCACGAAGGCCTCAATGGCGTGCCTGGCCGTGTCGAAGCCGGGCCACCCAAGCATCTGGGCAGCGCCCTGGGGCAGATGGTCAACTTCCTCGGCACCCTGCAAAACGAGTGGGCCGGCGCCCAGGCATTCAGTTCGTTCGACACCTACCTGGCGCCCTTTGTGCGCAAGGACCAACTGACGTTCCCCGAGATCCGCCAGGCGGTGCAGGAGTTCATCTACAACCTCAATGTGCCGTCGCGCTGGGGCACCCAGACACCGTTTACCAACCTCACATTCGACTGGGTCTGCCCGGAAGACCTGCGCGAGCAGATCCCGATTATCGGCGGCGAAGAAATGCCGTTTGCCTACGGCGATCTGCAAGTGGAAATGGAGCTGATCAACCGCGCCTATATCGAAGTGATGCAGGCGGGCGACGCCAAGGGCCGGGTGTTTACCTTCCCGATCCCGACTTACAACATTACCCATGACTTCCCGTGGGACAGCGAAAACGCTGACCGCCTGTTCGAGATGACCGCGCGCTACGGCCTGCCGTACTTCCAGAACTTCCTCAACTCCGATATGCAGCCCAACCAGGTGCGCTCGATGTGCTGCCGCCTGCAACTGGACGTGCGCGAGTTGCTCAAGCGTGGCGGCGGGTTGTTCGGCTCGGCGGAACAGACCGGTTCATTGGGGGTGGTGACGATCAATTGCGCGCGCCTGGGCTACCTGTTCAAGGGCGATACCAGTGGCCTGCTGCAACGCCTGGACCACTTGATGGAACTGGCGATGGAGAGCCTGGAGGTCAAGCGCAAAGTGATCCAGCACCATATGGACGCCGGCTTGTATCCCTATACCAAGCGCTACCTGGGCACCTTGCGCAATCACTTCTCGACCATTGGCCTGAACGGCATGCACGAGATGCTGCGTAATTTCACCGGCGACGAGGAGGGCACCCATACCGCCCGTGGCCGCGAGTTTGCGCTGCAGGTGCTGGACCATGTGCGCGCCACGTTGCTGCGCTTCCAGGAAGACACCGGCCACCTGTACAACCTGGAAGCCACACCGGCCGAAGGCACTACCTACCGGTTTGCCAAGGAAGACCTCAAGCGCTACCCCGACATTCTCCAGGCCGGCAGCCTTGATGCGCCGTACTACACCAACTCCTCACAACTGCCGGTGGGCTTTACCGAAGACCCCTTCGAAGCCCTGGAGCTGCAAGACGAACTGCAATGCAAATACACCGGCGGCACCGTGTTGCACCTGTACATGGCCGAGCAGATTTCCTCGGCCCAGGCCTGCAAGCAACTGGTGCGCAAGGCCCTGGGACGCTTCCGCCTGCCATACCTGACGGTAACCCCCACGTTCTCCATCTGCCCGGTGCACGGCTACCTGGCGGGCGAACACGAGTTCTGCCCCAAGTGCGACGAAGCCCTGGGCCTGCCCCATTAATCAGTGGTTACCACAAGTGCCTGTTGCCGGTTTGGCAATTGGCTTCACCCCAAGGAGATTGACCATGCAAACCTCTCAGCCCCAACGCCAACGCTGTGAAGTCTGGACCCGTGTGATGGGCTACCACCGACCGGTTTCGGCCTTCAATCCCGGCAAGCAATCGGAGCATCGCGAGCGCGCGCACTTTACCGAAAGTGCCGCTGCGGCCGGGCGCCAATGAGCCGAGCGCTACGGGTCGGGGGCCTGGTGCCCCTGACCACCCTCGACTACCCCGGCATGCTCGCCTGCGTACTGTTTTGCCAGGGCTGCGCCTGGCGTTGTCGGTATTGCCATAACCCGGACCTGATCCCCCCTCGCGGCAGCGATGAGGTGGATTGGCGCCGGGTTTTGCTGTTTCTGCAACGCCGCCAGGACCTGCTGGACGCCGTGGTGTTCAGCGGCGGCGAACCGACCTTGCAGGAAGGCCTGCCGGCAGCCATGGACGAAGTGCGCCATATGGGCTTTCGCATTGGCCTGCACAGTGCCGGGATCAAGCCTGCCGCGTTCGGCCACGCCCTGGTTCATGCCGACTGGGTCGGGTTTGACGTCAAGGCCCTGGCCGAGGATTGCCAGTTGATCACCCAGGTCAAAGGCAGCGGCGCCGCCAATTGGCGCAGCCTCGACCTGCTGCTGCACAGCGGCGTGGACTATGAGTGCCGCACCACCGTGCACTGGCACCTGATTGACCCGCAGCGCCTGCTGCTGCTGGCCCAGCGTTTGCAGGAACGAGGAGTCAAGCGTTTCGCCGTGCAGCTGGTGCGCACCGCGCGCATGCTCGATGAGCAGTTGCCGAGCGTTTCGGCGCAAGCCTTGCTGCCAGAACTGTGGGAAAAAATGCGGGCACTGTTCCCGGCATTTGTTTTACGGGGTTGAGCCTTTCGCACAACCCCTTTCAAGCGTGGCGACTGAACTCCCACCGGATCTACAAAGATGCTGCCCCTTGTGGGCAGGTATTCATCAGGGAGCTTATGACATGACTCGATTAACCACCGCCCGCCGCATCGCCATCGGCTTTGCTATCGCCCCCCTGGCCCTGGCCGGCATGGCGTTGTACGCCTTGCACGACCTGGGCACCCTCAAACAACAGTCGGAGCTGATCGTGCAGCAGGACTGGCCGAAAATCGCCCCGATCATGGTGATTGCCACCGGTGTGCGCGATAACGGCCGCAACACCCGAGACTTGCTGATCGACCAGGATAACCAGGCGGCCCAGCAGGCCATTGGTACTACCCGGCAACGCATCACCGACGCCTTTACTCAGTTAGAGCCGTTGTTCGATACGGCCGCCGGCCAGGCGGCCTACGCCGACCTGAAGAAACACCGCGAAGCCTATGTGGGCGCCTTTACCCAGGTGCAGGCACTGATTCGCCAGGGCGCCCATGCCGAGGGTGTGGCCCAGCTCAAGCAAAACGTACAACCCGCCGAGCAGGCGGTGTTCAAGAGCCTGGAGGCGATGATGGCCCTGCAGGGGCAGATTTTTGCCGAGCGCGAACACGCAGCGCAAACCCTGTACAGCGACGCGCGGCGCAATATGCTCGGGCTGTTCCTGCTGTGCGTGGCTCTGGTGGTGGCGGCAGCGGTGATTGTCACCCGCAGCGTGACCCGGCCCCTGGGCGGCGAGCCCGACGAGGCGGCGCGGGTGTTGAGCCAGATTGCCCAGGGCGACCTGACCACGGTAGTGCCAACGGCAGGCAGCGCTGACGGCAGCGTGATGAAGAACCTGCAGCAGATGCAGCACAACCTTAACGAAATGGTGCGCCAGATCGCCGCGTCGGTGGACCGCGTGGCCAGTTCGTCCGAGGAGTTGAGCGCGGTCAGTAGCCAGACCAGCAGTAGCCTGCAGTCGCAAGGTATGGAGATTGAACAGGCGGCCACCGCGGTCAACGAGATGACGGCGGCGGTGGATGAGGTGGCGCGCAATGCCGTCAGCACCAGCGAAGCCTCGCGTCTGTCGGCGCAGACCGCCCAGCTTGGGCGTGATCAGGTGCAGGAAACCGTCGCCTCGATCAGCACCCTGGCAGAGGGCGTGAGCGGCACGTCGGTGCGCATCCAGCAACTGGCCGGGCGGGTGCAGGACATCAGCGGCGTGCTGGAGGTGATCCGCAGTATTGCCGACCAGACCAACCTGCTGGCGCTCAACGCGGCCATCGAAGCGGCACGGGCCGGGGATGCCGGGCGTGGTTTTGCGGTGGTGGCTGATGAAGTGCGGGCCCTGGCCCATCGCACCCAGGCCTCGACTCAGGAGATCGAGCAGATGATCGGCAATATCCGCCTGGACACCGAACAGGCCGTGACCGCGATGCAGGGCAGCAGCGACCTGGTGCGAGCCACCTTGAGCGTGGCACAGCGCTCGGGCGAGGCGCTGGAAGCGATTACCCAGTCGATCTCGCAGATCAACGAACGCAACCTGATGATCGCCAGCGCCACCGAAGAACAGGCATTGGTGGCGCGGGAAGTGGATCGCAACCTGGTGGGCATTCGCAACCTGTCCGAGCAGGTGTTGCTGGGGGCCCGGCATACCGATACGGCCGGGCATGAGCTGGCGCAAATGGCCAGCGAGTTGCACCTGACAGTCGCCAGATTCCGCGTTTAGCGCTGGGCCTGTGTGCGGGCTTGCCCGAATGCCGTTCAGTTAAGCGCAGATCCCCTGTGGGAGCGGGCTTGCCCGCGAAGACGTCGGGCCAGTCAACATTAATGTTGACTGACCCACGGCTTTCGCGAGTAAACCCGCTCCCACAGGGGGTCTGCGCCGCTTTGAGAATTGCGTTCGCTTGACTGAACGGCGTCTTACAGGTTCCAGCCCCAGAACTGTAGCCACCAGCCATACGCCACCAGCCCATTACCCAGTAGCAGGCAAGCCGAGGCAGTGCAGCGTCGCGCCAGGGGTAGATCGGCCAGCTGTGTCCACGCCAGCCACACACACCAGCCGACAGCCCCGACCAGCAATGCGCCGCGCGCCGGTTGGACCCATTCGAGCAGCAACCCTTCGTAGCGCAACAACTTCACCGTGGTGGCCGACAGCCCGAGGAACAGCCCCGCACCGCCCAGGGGCGTCAAGGTCAACGCCAGGGCCCAATACCGTGCACGATCACCGCTGATTCTTGCGGCCAGGCGCACCAGCCCCATCAAGGCGCCGCCGATCAGCAGGCTGCTGGCGCCCAGGTACGCGACGATGCAAAAGCCGTCCAGCCAACTGAAACTGTCGTTGGCCTGGGGGTAATGGGTCAACAGCCACCAGGGCGCGCTGTCCTGCAATGGCCACAGCCAGTCGCGCTCCACCAGCCACTGCGCCAGGGACTGCTTGAGCGTGATAAACCATGGGCTGACGGTCCACTGGAAGGCGCCCATCGCCAGGCCGATCACCCCGAACAGCAACAAGCGCGTATCCCAGGCCAACGCGGGTTTGCGTGGGGCCTGGAGGATTTCGCTATTGCATGAGCGGGCAATCAACTGCACCGCGCCCCGTTGCCCGCTGCAGCGCCCGCAGGCGTGGCAATCGCTGGCGCCTTGCAGGCGGCGGATGTCCAGCAGCGGCGCGCAGTTGGGCAAGGGCAGGCGCGGGCCGTCGTTGGCTTTCCAGCGTTGTTCGTCGACCTGGAAATGCACCGGTGCCAGGCGCGCGAGCAGGGCGAACACACCGCTGACCGGGCACAGGTAGCGGCACCACACCCGTTTGCCGCGCACGAACAACAACCCCACCAGCACGGCGGCCACGGTCGAACCGCCGAGAATCAGCAGGGCCGCCTGGGCGTAGTCGTAGACACTGATCAACTGGCCGTAGAGGGTGGTCAGGCAGAAGCCTACCGTGGGCCAGCCGCCCCAGCGGATCCAGTTCGGAATGCCCAGGCCACGTCCATGGCGGCTGGCCCATTCGCTCAAGGAGCCCTCGGGACAGAGCACGCCGCACCACACGCGGCCGAACAACACGATGGACAGCACCACGAACGGCCACCACAGGCCCCAGAACAGGAACTGTGCCAGCAGCGTCAGGTTATCCAGCAGGCGTGCCTGGCTGTCGGGCAGCGGCAGCCACGCCGGCACTACCAGCAGCCCGGCGTAGAACAGCACCACGGCCCATTGCACGCCACGAATCACCCGCGCATGGCGGCGCATGCCATCCCCCAGGCGTTGCAGCCAGGGGGTGTTCACAACGGCGCTCGCCGGGCCCGGTACAGCCCGCGGCCGACCAGCAACCAATACCCCGCCAGCACCAGCAGGGTGATAGTGCTGGGCGTCGCGCGGTAGCCGGCAAACCCTGCGAGCACGGCGCCCAGGCCGTGGCTGTCACTGAGCAGCACGCTGCTGTCCCACCAGGCTTCGCCGACCAGGGTGTAGACCCAGTTGGGCATGTCCATCGCCAGCAGTTGCCCGCCGATACGTTCCACGGCGGCCACCAGCAAGGAGGCCGCCAACAGCAGTAACAGAGCCTCGCTGAGGGCGAAAAAACTCGACCAGGAAATCAACCGGCGTGTACTACGCAGCAGCATCACTGTGAGCCCGGCCAACACCAGGCCCAGCCCGCCGCCAATGGCGAAGAGAGCCAATGCCGGGCCGTCCAGATGGGCGCCGGCGCCGTACAGAAACACCACGGTCTCGCTGCCTTCACGGCTGACCGCCAGCAGCGCCAGCAACAGCAACCCCAGGCCACCCTGGCGTGCCGCGCGCTCGTCGGCTTCGCGCAGCAGGGTATGGCGCAGGCCCGGCCCGTGGCGATGCATCCAGAACACCATCTGCACCATCAGTAGGCTTGCCAACAGGGTCATGCCGGCCTGGAACCATTCGCCGCCAGGCCCGCTCATGGCTTCGCCGGCCCACAGCATCAGGCAGGCCAGCCCGGCAGAACACAGCAGGCCCAGCACCACGCCAGCCCACAGGAAGCGCCCCAGGCGCGAGTCCTCGGGCTGCTGGCTGATCCAGGCCTGAAGGATGCCGATCACCAGCAACGCCTCGACGCTTTCGCGCCAGACGATAAACATCGATTGATTCATCAAATGCTCCTGGGCCGTTATTCGGCGAGGATGCTGCCTTCGGGCAGATGTGAGTTGAATTCGTCGAAAAAGGGATAGGCGCCCGGTTTGAGCGGGTGGATCACCACAAAGGTGGTGACCCCCGGTGACAGCACCTTTTCCACGCGCAGTGGTGTGCTCTCGAACTCGGCCGGGCCCTGGCCGATGTTTTTCAGCACGATCTTGAAGCGCTGGCCGGCCGCCACCTTGAGTTGCGCCGGAGTGAAGTGGCCGTCTTGCAGGGTCAATTCATAGGTGGGCAAGGGCGCGGCCAGGGCCGAGCCACAGGCCAGCAAGGCGCAGAGGGCGAGGGGGCGGCGCATTCAGTAGCCGCCTTTTTTGCCGATCCCCGCGTAGACGAATTCGTAGTGCACTTCACAGCGCTCGAACCACGGCGCGACCCCGGTTTCCTTATCGGTGTGTCGGCCCAGTGAGCCATGGCCGCTGGGCGGCATCACGGTAAAGGTCAGCTGATATTTGCCCGGGCCCAGCAGCTTGACGTTGTCGCCGTAGTGCGGCCCGTCGTTGGCCACCATGGCGTGGAACTCACCGATGATCGGGCTTGCGCCGCTTTGTTTCTGCAGGCGGAACGACACGTTGAGGTAAGGCACGAAACTGCCCTCCTGGAAGCCCTGCTGGTTGTCGGCGGTGGCGCGGATATCGGCTTCCAGATGCACATCCGAATCGGCGGTGGCGCGCATCATGCCTGGCGGTGCCATCTCGATCGGTTGCAGATAGACCGCGCCGACTTCCAGGCCAGGGCACATTTGTGGCTCGCCGATCGGGTATTCCTTGGCGACGGCTGCGCCAGTCGACAACAGCAGGGCCAGTGACAGCGTGAAGGGGATACGCATGGGTACTTCCTGACAGGGCAAATGAGAAGTCGAGTCTAGAAAGCTTTGCTGTAAATAATAATGATTCCTGTCAAGTTTCCAGGGATATACACATAACCATTCTTGACGTTGGTCAAGGCCGTGGGGCGGCGCCAGCCGTAGGATCCAATCACTGCCCACCGCTGTGGAGCCTGCTCATGGCCAAGCCATTCCCGCTCAACCCCAAACACCCCGAACGTATCTGCTGGGGCTGTGACCGTTACTGCGCAACCACCTCCCTGGCCTGCGGCAACGGGGCTGACCGCACCATGCATCCGGCCGAGATGATCGGCGACGATTGGTACCTGCATGGTGATTGGGGGATTGAGTTGCCGATTGCTACGGACAAAGTGCCGGAAGCTGGCTGACCGGTGGTGAGGGGACTTGCCAGGTGCCTGAGCAGTCGTTGGCATTTTTTCTGAACCCTCACGTTCACCCCTGGCCCTAAGGTATATGACCTCAGGAGGTGAACCATGCAAATCGAATACATCTGGATTATTTTGGCAACGCTGTTGGTGCTGGCTGAGTTGTGGGCGATCAACTGCGTATTGCGCAGTGCCAGTCGAGCCGAAACCAAGATGCTGTGGGTCGTGGTGATTGTATTCGTGCCCCTGCTGGGCATGATTCTGTGGGCGATCACCGGGCCCAAGGCGATTGCCAAGGAAAACGCCGGCGCCAATCGGTGAACCTCCCGCGTAAAAAAATCGTTTAAATGCCAAAAGAGTTGTCCACGAAAACCGTGGGTATCTCTGTGGATAACCTTGCGCGGGCCCGGCAGCGCTGGCGATTCAACCCGCGGTTAATATTTGATCAGGATCGTTCGCAAGCCTTTTGGCGTGCGGCTTGCGCTTGACACGCGTCGCTGAAATCGGTGCCGGATCCGCTGTTCTACAGCAAACCCTGGAGCGCCTGGCGATAGCTGCGACCACCCAGGCTCAGGCTGTTGTTATGACTGGCCCCCGGCACCAACAGCAGGTGCTTGGGCTCCAGGGCCGCATCAAACAGTTGCTGGCTGAAGCGCGGCGGCACATAGCGGTCGTCAAGGCCATGCACTACCAGCAAGGGCATATGGATCTCGGCGATCTTGTCGATGGAATCAAACTTCTGCGACAGCAACCAGCGCACCGGCAGCGAGGTATTCGCCACGGCCGCCGCCACGTCGGCCAGGGAGGTAAAGGTGGACTCGATCACCAGCCCGCGCACCGGCGGCGGCAGCTGTTTATCGGCGGCCTGCTGGCCCAACTCGGCCGCCAGGTCGATGGCGACGGCGCCGCCCAGGGAATGGCCATAGATCAGGCGCTTGCCTGGATCAGGTTGCAGCACCTGGAAGCGCTCCCAGGCAATCCGCGCATCTTCATAGACGCTGGTCTCTGACGGCAAGTCGCCCTGGCTCTGGCCAAACCCCCGATAGTCGATGGCCAGCACCGAGTAGCCCTGGGCGTGCAGTTGCTCGATGCGAAACAGCTGGCCAGTGAGGTTCCAGCGCACGCCGTGCAGGTACAGGATCGCCGGCGCGTCTTTTTTCGCCGCCGGCCACCACCAGCCATGCAGGCTCTGCCCGGACTTGAAGCTGGCCGGCTTGAGTTCGAACTCCTGTAAGCCTTGCGGCAGGCCGCGGTACCAACTGGCGGTGCCGGGCTCGATGCGAAACACCAGCTCGCGCTCCTTGTGTTGAAGCACATTGCAGCCCACGGGCAGGCCGATGATCAGCAATGCCATGCACAGCAGGGGCAACCAGCGCAAACGCAGGCGCGAGAGAAAACGTGAGGCCATGGAGGTTCCAGGACAGGAGCGAAGCCGGATTTTTACCAGATGCCTGGCCAGTGAGGGGAATATTCAGACCACCGTCAGGGGGCGATTGCTTGCAAAGTGTTACAGGCGGTCTGCACGCGATTGCGCCCCTGATCCTTGGCGCGATACAGCGCCTGGTCGGCCTGGGACAGCAGGCGCGACAGATCGTGGCAGGCCGGCGTGGTGGTCACCACCCCGATGCTCACACTGAGGAACCCCGGTGCCAGCAGGTCCAGCTCGGCGAACCGCTGGCGAATGCGTTCCGCTACCTGCACGGCGCCTCGTTCATCGGTATTGGCCAGCAGGCAGGCAAACTCTTCGCCACCAATACGCGCAAACAGATCGTGCTTGCGCAAGATCGACGCGGTCAGTTGGCTGAAGGCGATCAACGCCTGGTCGCCCATGGGATGGCCAAAACTGTCATTCAGGCGCTTGAAGTAGTCGAGGTCACACAACAGCAATGTCACCGGCTGCCCGCGCTGCATGCTATCGGCCAGCAGTTGTTCGCCATGGAGCATGAACGCCCGGCGGTTGCCGATACCGGTCAGCACGTCGGTGAAGGCGGCCGCCTTGAAGTTGAGTTCGGCGCGCTCCTTGACCATCGCCAGGGTGACGTAGGCGATGCCGATGGCATACAGCATGGATTCGAACAGCATGAACGAAAAAAGCTGTACGCCGTCGTTCATCAATGCGTTCGGGGCCTTGTACGGCATGCCGGGATCGAGCACGGCGCGCACGCAGTAAAAGGTCGTATGCAACAGCATCAGCACCACGGCTGGCAGATAGGCCACTTCCAGGTGTTGACGGTGGCGCCACAACTCCAGGGCCGACAGCACGCCGTAGCTCGCGGCTATCAGGGAATACAGGGTCACCCGGCTGGACATCGAGCCATAGAACTGCGGGACCAGGCACATCACCAGCCACAGCGCCGGCCCGGCGAGGATGCCCGGCAGGTGTGGCTTGCCCTGGACAAACAGGCGCATGGCGGTCCAGTTCATTGCCGCGCTCATCAGGAGCACCACATTGCCCAGCACCAGCGCGACGAAGTCCACGCCCACCCCGCGCACGACCATCAACGCCGTGCCGAGGGAGGCCAGCAACAGCATCACGCCAAGATAGCCCAGGGTGGGCTCACGTACGCGATGCCAGGCATGCACGGTGAGCAAGCCCATCAGGCAAAAAACGAAGACGGCAACTATCAGGAGCGTCGGTATGTGCAGCATCATGTCCTTGACCCCGAAGGATGCACTGTCGAGATCACCCCGTCGGACACATGCCTGGGCGGTGATCCGGTGCACAAAGGGCGCAATTGTAGCTGGATAACCCATAACAATGCTGGCCTATGGACAGCTTGACGCTGGCAGGGCGTCACCGACATGCTGCGCGACCCTGCGACCAAAAGGCCCCCCATGGACAACAGCCCCGTACGCATCACCGCCGAAGAGTTGCTCTCGGACAACTGGTACCTGCTGAAAAAATACAGCTTCGACCTGCGTCGCCGGGACGGCAGCTGGCAAGCCCAGACCCGCGAGGTGTACGACCGTGGCAACGGTGCAACCATCCTGCTGTACAACACCTTGCAGCGCACAGTGTTGCTGATCCGCCAGTTCCGCATGCCGACCTTCGTCAATGGTCATGACGGCTACCTGATCGAAACCGCCGCTGGCTTGCTGGACAACGCCAGCCCCGAGGAACGTATTCGCCTGGAAGTCGAGGAAGAAACCGGCTACCGCGTAGGCCACGTGGAGAAAATCTACTCGGCCTTCATGAGCCCGGGCTCGGTGACCGAGCGCATTCATTTCTTTACCGGTGAGTACCAACCTGGCGACCGCGTGGGCGAGGGCGGCGGACTGGAGCACGAAGGCGAAGATATTCAGGTGCTGGAGTTGGGATTCGACGAGGCCATCGCCATGGTTGGCCGCGGCGAAATTGTCGATGGCAAGACCATCATGCTCCTGCAATACCTGGAGCTGCGGCTGCTCAAGGCGGCGCTGACCCTCGCGTAGAAGCCAGCGCCTCCAGGGGCATTTTCTTCAATACGCACTGGCTACAGGGACGTAGCGTACAGGCCTGTCCACCTGTCATTACAAAAAAGGAAGTGCAATGAGTTTGATCATGTCCATGGCCGCCTTCGCCCTGGCGACGTCCATCACCCCCGGCCCGGTCAATGTGGTCGCCCTTGGCTCGGGCGCGCGCTTTGGTTTTGCCGCCAGCCAGAAACACGTGGCCGGCGCGGCCTTGGGCTTCACCTTGCTGCTGGTGTTGATTGGCCTGGGCCTGCACGAACTGCTGGTGCGCTGGCCGATCCTGACCCAGGGCATCCAGTGGGGCGGGGTGGCCTTTCTGCTGTACATGGCCTACAAGCTGGCGATGGACGACGGCCGGCTGGATGCGCAAGACGCGGCTGTTGCGCCGTCGATGCTCTATGGCGCGGTCATGCAATGGCTCAACCCCAAGGCCTGGCTGGCGTGCGTGGCGGGCATGGGCCTGTTTGCGGCCGATGGCGAGGCCGCGCGGGTCTGGCAACTGGCGGCGGTGTACCTGGTGATTTGCTATCTATCGGTGGCGTGCTGGGCGTATGTCGGCACGTTTTTTCGTCGTTACCTGAGCAATGCCCGGGGCATGCGCCTGTTCAATCGGGCCATGGCGCTGTTGCTGGTGATCAGCGTGGTGTACCTGTTGCTGGCGTGAGTCAGCCGCGATATTGCCCCGGCGTGGCCGCCAGGTGTTGCTTGAACGTGCGTTGCAGATGCGCCTGGTCGGCAAAACCGGCGGCCAGTGCCACATCGGCAATCAGGTGGCCGCTACGCAACTGGTTGCGGGCGAACTGGACGCGCTGGTTGATCAGGAACGCATGGGGCGTCATGCCGTAAGCCTGCTTGAACGCGCGAATCAGGTACGACGGCGACAGCTGCGCTGCCTGGCAGATTGCTTCCAGCTTCAGCGCCTCGGTGCAATGCGCGCGGATGTACTCGGCGGCGTGTTCCAGCTTGTGATTGACCTCGCGTACAGGCTCGGCAGCCGGGTTCAGGCGCAGTTGCACCTCAGTGAAAAAACTCACCACGGCGCTGTGTTTCTGCAGGTGTTCGGTGTGCTCGTCGACCAGCACGGTGTACAGCTCCAACAGGCCGGCAAACAGCAGCGGGTCGTCGGTATGGGTCGCGTCGAAGCGGCGAAAGCCCAAGTCACTGGCAAACCCCAACTGGTGTTGCAGATCGGTCAGCCAGGGCGTGTCGATGTAGAGCATGTGATACGACCAGGGTTGGTCGTCGATGGGGTTGCAGGCATGCACATCGCCCGGGTTCATCAGCACCACAGTGCCGGCGCGGATGTGGAAGGTGTCCGGGCCATGGAGATAAAGGCTTTGCCCGGCGGTGATCGCGCCAATCGAGAAGTGGTCGTGGGCATGCCGGGTGTAGCAGACCTTGCGCCCATCCTCGATGGTACGCGCCTCGATAAACGGCAGGCTGGCATCACGCCAGAAGCGTGGGGCGGCGAGGTCGGGCAGCGCCATGGTGCAATCTCCGGGGGACCTTGTAGGACCACGATGATTGCACATAAATACGCCGCCGACCTTATGTAGAAGCCGGCAAGCCCCCACATTTCTCAGGGGGCGCCCCCAGGCTTAGAAGTCCCAGCGCGTCGCCAGTTGCAGGCTGCGCGGCTCGCCGTAGAACCCGGTGCCGAAGTTGCCCAGGCCGGTGTAGTACTTTTTATCCAGGGCATTTTTCACGTTCAACGTCGCGCTCAAGTGCTCGTTGAAGCGATAGCGTGCCATCAGGTCCACCAGGTAGTAGCTGTCCTGGGTGATGCGCGCGTATTGGCCAAAGTTGACCGTGTCATTCGGGTTGGGCTGGAACACATTGCCGAAGAATTCGCTCTGCCAGTTGACCCCGGCGCCGAGGGTCACCTTGTCCAGCGCGCCCGGTAGGCGATAGGTGTTGAACAGGCGCACCACTTGTTGCGGCGTGGTGGTTTGCAGCACCGAGCTGTAGACGTAATCGTCGTTGGCATCGCGGGTGTGCTGGTAGGTGTAGCCGGCCGAGACATTCCAGCCGTCCAGCACTTCGCCGGCCAGTTCCACCTCAAAGCCCTTGGTGGTGGCGCCGGCAATCGGGCGATAGATCGAGTCGCTTTCAAAGCCCGAGACGTATTGCGCGACATTGTCCTGTTCGATGCGGAACGCGGCGAAGCTGGCGTTCAGGCGGCCGTCGAAAAAGGCTGCCTTGAGCCCGGCTTCGTAAGTGTCGCCCTCAATCGCGTCGAGCAATTTGCGGTCGGCATCCTTGCTGTTTTGCGGGCGGTAGATCTTGGTGTAGCTGCTGTACACCGACCAGATGTCGTTGAGGTCATAGACCACCCCGGCGTAGGGCGTCACCACCCCGGTTTGTTTGTAGCTGGTGCGGGCGTCGGTACTCGTCGCAGCGTAGAAGTCGGTGGTGTCGGTGTTGCTGAAATTGCTGACGCGGGTACCCAGGATCACCGACAGGTCATCGGTAGGCTTGAGGCGGGTCGCCAGGTAGGCGCCGGTTTGGCGTTGCACAATATCGTTCTGGCCGCTGCGCGGGATATCCGGCTTGGCGTACTCACCACGCCAGTCATAAATGCTGCCGCCCACCGGCGGGTAGATCGAACCGTAGACCGGCACGTCCTGTTTCGAGCGGGTTGCCATAAAGCCCATGATCAACTCGTGCTCGCGACCCAACAGGCTGAACGGGCCGCTGAGGTTGACGTCGAGGGTGTTCTGCACCTGGTCGCCCTTGTACTTGCCCATGAACATATACATGCCCTCACCAGTGACCTGGTCCGGGTTGCCGCCACTGGCGGAGGCGAGCAAGGTGTCGTGCTGGCTGCGCTTGCGGTCCAGGCTGACTTTGAGCGACCAGTCGTTGGCCAGCTTTTGCTGGACCGAGGCGAAGATCGTCTGGTTCTGGAAGTCGCGGCGGCTCCAGTCGGCGGCCGGATTGAACGAGCGCGAGAAATTCGTGCGATTGCCATTGCTGAAATACATCGGGAAACCGGTCCAGCTGGCGCCACGGGAGCGGGTGTCCTGCTGGTCGATACCGAAGGTCAGCAGGGTGTCGGGAGTCAGATCGGCTTCGAGGATGCCGTAGGCAATGTCCTTGGTGTGCTGGTAGTGGTCCAGGTACGACGAGCGATCCTGATAAACCCCGACAAAACGCCCGCGCACATTGCCCGACTCGGTCAGCGGCCCGGAGATATCGCCTTCGGTGCGATAGTTGTCCCAGGAGCCCACGGTGCCGGTAACCGAGGCCTTGAAGTCCTTGGTGGGCTTTTTGCGGATCAGGTTGACCGTGGCCGACGGGTCGCCCGAACCGCTCATCAGGCCCGATGAGCCCTTGATGATTTCCAGGTGGTCGTACACCGCCATATCGGTGCTGGTGGTGCCGTAGTCATACACGCCGTCATAGGTGGAGTTGACGCCGTCGTACTGGAAATTGGTGATCGGCAGGCCACGGCTGGAGAACTCCCAGCGCTCGCTGTCGTAGTTCTGCACGCTGACGCCAGGGGCGCGGCGCAGGGTGTCGGCGATGTTGTTGGAACCCTGGTCATCCATCTGCTGGCGGGTGATCACGGTGACCGACTGCGGCGTCTCGCGGATCGACAGCGGCAGGCCGGTGGCCGAGGCCATCGAGCCGGTGGTGTAGGAATGGCTGTCTTCGGTGGTGGCGCCCAGGGCCACGCCGGAAATGGTGGTGGCACCCAGCTCCAGCTCGCCGGTATTGAGCGGCACCAGCTCCAGCACATAGCCATTGTCGCCCTGGGGCTGGGCCTGCAAACCGCTGCCTTGCAACAAACGCTGCAAGCCGGCTGCGGGGGTGTAGCTGCCACTGAGTCCAGGGCTGGTCTTCCCGGCTGCCAGGCTGTTGTGGCCGGCGATAAACACCCCGGACTGCTCGGCAAAGCGATTCAGCACGCTGACCAGCGACCCGGCGCCAATGTTGTAGCTGCGCGTGGTTTCCTGGGTCGACGGCGTTTCCACCGCCTGCACATTGAGCGGGCCCAGGCAGAGCAGGGTCGCGGTGATGGCCAGCGCCAGGGGGCGCAGCGTGAAAGCAGCGGGTTGCGACATGGAAGGTTCCCTACGGATTCGGCGAATATGAAAGCGTCTGCTGGGTTAACCGAACGAACGTCGAAAAGGGGAACAGGTGGAGCCAAAAAAACTGCTCGCCACAACAGCCCGGATGGTTGGCGTTAGGTAGCGTGTGTTTTGGGCCCCACGCTGACCCACCACGGCAGCACTCTGTCCACCTGGATCGGCAATGCCGCCTCCAGCAGCCGCAACGCATGCTCGCTGTCCTTGAGCGGGAACGAGCCCATCACTGGCAGATGGGCCACGGCCGGGTCACAACCGAGGTGGCCGGGCCGGTAGCGGTTCAGTTCACCGATCAATTGGCCCAGGGGCAGGTTGTCGGCCAATAGCACGCCGCGGCTCCAGGCCTCGCGGGTGGCGGATGCGGGCACTGTGCTGCGGATCGTGTGCCGACCGAACACCGCCTGTTGTCCGGACTCGATAATGCGTACCTGCTGGCCGTCGGCGGTGCGCACTTCTACCCGGCCGTCGAAGACATTCAGGGTGGTGCTGTCTTCGCTGTGCAGCACACTGAAGCGCGTACCCAGGGCACGCAGGTGGCCGTGCGCCGTGTCGACCAGGAACGGGCGCTGGAGGTCCTTGGCGGTGTCGATCAACACTTCGCCAAAACGCAGGTGCAGCAGGCGCTGCTGCGCATCGAAGCGTACATCCATGGCGCTCAGGGCGTTGAGCCAGATATGTGTGCCGTCGGCGAGCAATGCGTCGCGGATCTCGCCGCTGGCCGTGGCGTAGTCGGCGCTCCAGCCGCCGATCACCCGGGGCAGGGCAGTGCCGCGCCAGGTGCCCCAGGCCAAGGTCGAACCGGCGCACAGTACCAATAATGTCTTGAGGGTTTGCCGCCGCGTGCTGCGCAGGGCGCGGCCGGCGCCGATGGGCTCGTCGGTCAGGGGCGCGAAGCGTTGGCTGACGCGCTCGACATAGCGCCAGGCAGCCTGATGCTCGGGGTTCTGCCCCAGCCATGTCTGCCAATGCTGTTGTGCCTGGCTGCCGCCTTGCGGGTCCTGTAGGCGCACATACCATTGGGCTGCCTGCTGCAGGCTGGCGTGGCTGAGTTTTCCGCTGGGGTTCATTCCACCAGCACCCCGTCGAGCTCGGCTTCCAGCACCGCGCAGTGCAACAGCGCCTGGGCCATGTATTTTTTCACCATGCGCTCACAGACCCCCAACTGCACGGCGATTTGCTTGTAGGTCAGGCCATGCAGTTGCGCCAGCAGGAACGCATCGCTGACCTTGCGCGGCAGGCGCGCGAGCATGGCATCGACCTCGTACAGGGTTTCGACAATGATCGCCCGCTGCTCCGGCGATGGCTGCACCGCCTGTGGGCGGTCGGCGAGGCTTTGCAGCCAGGCCTGCTCCAGTTGGCGGCGGCGCCAATGGTCGATGCACAGGCCACGGGCGATGGTGGCCAGGTACGAGCGCTCGCGCACGGCGTCAGCCTGGTCAGGCGGGCGCTTGAGCACGCGGATAAAGGTGTCTTGCGCCAGGTCGGCGGCATCCCAGCGGTTGCTCAGGCGCCGGCGCAACAGGCCGAGCAGCCAGGAGTGGTGGCTGCCGTAGAGCTGACTGAAGGAAGCGGGGGAAGTCGACACAATATCCAACCGGCGCTGGCGCCACGACGTGAATAGGAATTGGTCGCGATTAAAGCAAAGGCCTGCGGGCAGCGCAAATGATATTGGTTTGCTTTTGCGAAAGGCTTTGCCTGCAGAGCTGCACAAATCAAATGGGGGAGCTGGCAAGCCAGCTCCCACAAGGCGTCTCCGGCCTAAACTCAAGATCAGCTACGTGAGGTTGGCACCAGAAACGCGGCCTCCAGCAGCTGCCGGGTATAGGCATGCTGGGGATCGGCGAAGATGGTCTTGGCATCCCCCTGTTCCACCACTTGCCCCTGTTTGACCACCATCAACTGATGGCTCAGGGCTTTGACCACCGCCAGGTCATGGCTGATAAACAGGTAGGTCAGGTTGTACTTGGCCTGCAGGTTACGCAGCAGTTCCACCACCTGGCGCTGCACCGTGCGGTCCAGGGCCGAGGTGGGTTCATCCAGCAGGATCAGGCGTGGCTTGAGCACCAGGGCGCGGGCAATGGCGATGCGCTGGCGTTGACCTCCGGAGAATTCGTGGGGGTAGCGGTGACGGGTCTGCGGGTCGAGCCCTACCTCCTTGAGCGCGGCGATAATCGCTGCTTCCTGCTCGGCCGCGGTGCCGATCTTGTGGATGCGCAAACCTTCGCCAACGATCTCGCTGACGCACATACGCGGGCTCAGGCTGCCAAACGGGTCCTGGAACACCACCTGCATTTCCCGGCGCAATGGCCGCACCTGTTGCTGGGTCAGTTGGTCCAGTTGCTGGCCCTCAAAACGGATCCCGCCCTTGCTGCCGATCAACCGCAGGATCGCCAGGCCCAGGGTGGATTTGCCCGAGCCGCTTTCGCCGACAATACCCAGGGTCTGGCCCTGGGGCAGGCTGAAGTGGATACCGTCCACCGCCTTGACGTAATCGACGGTATTGCGCAGGAAGCCTTTTTTGATCGGGAACCAGACTTTCAGGTCGTCGACTTCCAGCAGCGGCGGGCCAACCGCGTTGCTCGCCGGACCGCCACTGGGCTCGGCGGCCAGCAGTTCCTGGGTGTACGGATGCTGCGGGGAGCGAAACAGTTCTTCGCAGGACGCCTGCTCGACAATGCAACCGCGCTGCATCACACACACGCGGTGGGCAATGCGCCGCACCAGGTTCAAGTCATGGCTGATCAGCAACAGCGCCATGCCCAGGCGCGCCTGCAACTCCTTGAGCAGTTCGAGGATCTTCAACTGCACGGTCACGTCCAGGGCCGTGGTCGGCTCGTCGGCGATCAGCAGTTCCGGCTCGTTGGCCAGGGCCATGGCGATCATCACCCGCTGACGCTGGCCGCCGGACAACTCATGGGGCAAGGCCTTGAGGCGCTTGTGCGGTTCGGGGATGCCCACCAGGTCCAGCAATTCCAGGGTGCGCAGGGTCGCGGCCTTGCCGGTCAGGCCCTTGTGCAGGCCCAGCACTTCGTTGATCTGCTTTTCGATGGAGTGCAGGGGGTTCAGCGAGGTCATCGGCTCCTGGAAGATCATCGCAATGCGGTTGCCGCGAATCTGGCGCAGGGGCTTTTCTTTCAGGGTCAGCAGATCCTGCCCGGCATACTTGATCGTGCCGGACGGATGCCGCGCCAGGGGGTAGGGCAGCAGGCGCAGGATCGAGTGGGCGGTCACCGACTTGCCGGAGCCGCTTTCGCCGACCAGGGCCAGGGTTTCACCGCGGCGGATATCGAAGCTGATGTTCTCCACCACGCGCTGATGCTGCTCGCCGGTGACGAACTCGACACTGAGGTCGCGGACTTCGATCAGATTGTCCTGATTCATCTCATTTCCTCGGGTCGAAGGCATCGCGAGCGGACTCGCCGATAAACACCAGCAAACTCAACATGATCGCCAGCACCGCAAAGGCACTGATGCCCAGCCATGGCGCCTGCAGGTTGGATTTGCCCTGGGCCACCAACTCGCCCAGGGACGGCGACCCGGCGGGCAAGCCGAAGCCCAGGAAGTCCAGGGCGGTGAGGGTGCCAATCGCGCCGGTGAGGATGAAGGGCATAAAGGTCATAGTCGAGACCATGGCATTGGGCAGGATATGGCGGAACATGATCGCGCCGTTCTGCATGCCCAGGGCCCGGGCCGCGCGCACGTATTCCAGGTTACGGCCGCGCAGGAACTCGGCGCGCACCACGTCCACCAGGCTCATCCAGGAAAACAGCAACATAATCCCCAGCAGCCACCAGAAGTTCGGCTGTACAAAGCTGGCGAGGATGATCAGCAGGTACAGCACCGGCAACCCCGACCAGATTTCCAGGAACCGCTGGCCGGCCAGGTCGACCCAGCCGCCATAAAAACCCTGCAGGGCCCCGGCCGCCACACCGATGATCGAGCTCAACACCGTGAGGGTCAGGGCAAAAAGCACCGAGACCCGAAAGCCATAGATCACCCGCGCCAGCACGTCGCGGCCCTGGTCGTCGGTGCCCAGCAGGTTGTCCGCCGAGGGCGGCGCCGGTGCCGGGACTTTCAGGTCGTAGTTGATGCTCTGGTAGCTGTAGGGGATCGGTGCCCAGAGCGTCCAGGCATCCTTGGCCTTGAGCAGTTCGCGGATGTACGGGCTTTTGTAGTTGGCTTCCAAGGGGAATTCGCCGCCGAAGGTGGTTTCCGGGTAGCGCTTGAGCACCGGGAAGTACCAGTCGCCGTCGTAATGCACCGCCAACGGCTTGTCATTGGCGATCAACTCGGCGCCCAGGCTCAGGCCAAACAGGATCAGGAACAGCCATAGCGACCACCAGCCACGTTTATTGGCCTTGAAACGCTCGAAGCGGCGGCGATTGAGGGGGGATAGCGTCATCTCAATGCTCCCGGCTTTCGAAGTCGATACGCGGGTCGACCAGGGTGTAGGTCAAATCACCGATCAGTTTCACCACCAGGCCCAGCAGGGTGAAGATAAACAGGGTGCCGAACACCACCGGGTAATCGCGGTTGATCGCCGCTTCAAAGCTCATCAGGCCCAGGCCGTCGAGGGAGAAGATCACTTCGACTAGCAGCGAGCCGGTAAAAAAGATGCCGATAAAGGCTGAAGGGAACCCGGCGATCACCAGCAGCATGGCGTTGCGGAACACATGGCCGTAGAGCACCCGGTGATTGGTCAGGCCCTTGGCCTTGGCGGTGATCACGTACTGCTTGTTGATCTCGTCGAGAAAGCTGTTTTTGGTCAGCAGGGTCATGGTGGCGAAGTTACCGATGACCAGGGCCGTGACCGGCAGCGCCAGGTGCCAGAAGTAGTCGAGGATCTTGCCGCCCCAGCTCAGTTCGTCAAAGTTGTTGGAGGTCAGGCCTCGCAACGGGAACCAGTCAAAATAACTGCCGCCGGCAAACACCACGATCAACAGAATGGCAAACAGGAACGCCGGGATCGCATAGCCGACGATGATTGCCGAACTGGTCCACACGTCAAAGTGGCTGCCATGGCGAGTGGCCTTGGCGATCCCGAGGGGGATCGAGACCAGGTACATGATCAGGGTGCTCCATAACCCGAGGGAGATGGACACCGGCATTTTCTCCTTGATCAGGTCGATGACCTTGGCGTCGCGAAAGAAGCTGTCGCCAAAGTCCAGCTGGGCGTAGTTCTTGACCATGATCCACAAGCGTTCCGGCGCCGACTTGTCGAAGCCGTACATCTTCTCGATTTCCTTGATCAGCGTCGGGTCCAGGCCCTGGGCCCCGCGGTAGCTGGAGCCGGCCACCGAGACTTCGGCACCGCCACCGGCGATACGGCTGGTAGCACCTTCAAAGCCTTCGAGCTTGGCGATCATTTGTTCCACCGGGCCGCCGGGGGCGGCCTGGATAATCACAAAGTTGATCAGCAAAATGCCGAACAGCGTGGGGATGATCAGCAGCAACCTGCGAAAAATATAAGCCAGCATGTCAGTCGCCTCCGCTCGCCGGATCGGCCGTGGTCTGGGGTTGCGGCGTTACGGCCGGGGCCTGATGGGGCTTGATCCACCAAGTGGCAATGCCCACGTCATAGCGGGGCGGGACTTTAGGGTGGCCAAGGTGATTCCAATAGGCCACGCGGTAGGTCTTGATATGCCAGTTGGGGATCACGTAGTAGCCAAACTGCAAGACCCGGTCCAGGGCCTTGGCGTGGGCCACCAGGCTGTTACGCGAGTCGGCATTGATCAATTGTTCCACCAATTCGTCGATGGCCGGGTCCTTGAGGCCGATGTAGTTGCGGCTGCCGGGCTTGTCGGCACTGCTCGATTGCCAGAACTCACGCTGCTCGTTACCCGGTGAAGAGGACTGCGGAAAGCTGCCGACCATCATGTCGAAGTCCCGCGAGCGCACGCGGTTGACGTATTGCGAGACATCGACCCGGCGGATCACCAGTTCGATGCCCAGGTCCGCCAGGTTGCGCTTGAACGGCAGCAGGATGCGCTCGAAGTCGGTCTGGGCCAGCATGAACTCGATGCTCACCGGCTTGCCGGTGGTGTCGACCATCTTGTCGTCAACAATGCGCCAGCCGGCCTCTTGCAACAGTTGGTAGGCTTCGCGCTGCTGGGTGCGGATCATGCCGCTGGCATCGGTTTTTGCCGGGGCGAAGGCCTGGGTGAAGGCTTCGTCAGGGATCCTGCCGCGCAGCGGTTCGAGAATCGCCAGTTCGGCAGGGCTGGGCAGGCCGGTGGCGGCCATGTCCGAGTTCTCGAAATAGCTGCGGGTACGGGTGTAGGCGCCGTTGAACAGTTGCTTGTTAGTCCATTCGAAGTCCATCAACAGGCTGATCGCCTTGCGCACCCGCACGTCCTGGAACATCGGCTTGCGGATATTGAACACAAAACCCTGCATCCCGGTGGGATTGCCGTTCGGCAGTTCTTCCTTGATCAGCCGGCCCTCGGCCACGGCCGGGACGTTGTAGGCGTTGGCCCAGTTCTTGGCCGTCATTTCCTGCCAGTAATCGAACTGCCCGGCCTTGAGCGCCTCCAGGGCCACGGTGCTGTCGCGGTAGTAATCGCTGACGCGGTAATCGAAGTTGTACAGGCCCTTGTTGACGGGCAGGTCCTTGCCCCAGTAATCCTTGACCCGCTCGTAGCGGATCGAGCGCCCTGGCTTGACCTCGGCCACTTTGTACGGGCCGCTGCCCAGGGGGATCTCCAGGCTGCTCTTGGCAAAGTCACGCCCGGCCCACCAGTGTTTGGGCAACACTGGCAATTGGCCGAGGATCAACGGCAGCTCGCGGTTACTGGTGTGCTTGAACTTGAACAGCACGCGCAACGGGTCTTCGGCGATCACTTCGGCGACGTCGGCGTAGTAGGTGCGGTAGATCGGGCTGCCCTGGGTGATCAGGGTTTCAAAGGTGAACACCACATCTTCGGCATGCACCGGATGGCCATCGTGGAAGCGCGCTTCGGGCCGCAGGTAGAAGCGTACCCAGCTGTTATCCGGGGCCTTTTCGATCTTGCCGGCGATCAGGCCATATTCAGTGATGGGCTCGTCCAGGCCCTGCTGGGCCAGGGTGTCGTAGACCAGGGTGATGTTATCGGCGGGCACGCCCTTGCTGATAAACGGATTGAGGCTGTCGAAGCTGCCCATGGCTGCTTCGCGAAAGGTGCCGCCTTTGGGCGCATCCGGGTTGACGTAGTCGACATGCTTGAAATTGGCCGGGTACTTGGGCGGCTCGTCATACAGGGTCAGGGCATGTTGTGGGGCAGCAACGGCCTGGGCGCAAAACAACAGGCCACTGATAATCGCAGTACGCAAAGGCATCATTGGGGTTTCTCCGAAGCTTTCAGCCACCACGCTCTCAGGCCCAGGCTGTAGGGCGGCGTGGTGACGAAGGCGAACCGGTTACGGTACGCCAGGCGATGATAGTTGAGATACCAATTGGGAATACTGTAGTGCTGCCACAGCAGGACCCGGTCCAAAGCCCGGCCGGCGGCGACTTGTTGGTCGCGGGTCTGCGCGGCGAGCAGTTGCTCCAGCAGGTGGTCGACCACCGGGTTGGCGATGCCCGCGTAGTTCTTGCTGCCTTTGATCGCGGCCTGGCTGGAGTGGAAGTACTGCCACTGCTCAAGGCCAGGGCTCAAGGTCTGGTTGAGGGTCATCAGGATCATGTCGAAATCAAACTGATCGAGGCGCTGCTTGTACTGCGCGCGGTCTACCGTACGCAGGCGGGCATCGATGCCGATGCTGCGCAGGTTTTCGACGTAAGGTTGCAGGATGCGCTCCAGGTTCGGGTTGACCAGCAGGATTTCGAAACGCAGCGGCTGGCCATTGCTGTCGAGCAGGCGCTGGCCAGAGAGTGTCCAGCCACCTTCGGCCAGCAGGCCGAGGGCACGACGCAAGGTTTCCCGGGGGATGCCGCGCCCGTCGGTCTGCGGCAGGCTGAAGGCCTGGGTAAACAGATTGGCCGGTAGTCGGTCGCGATAGGGTGAGAGCATCAGCCATTCATGACCCACCGGCAGGCCGCTGGCTGCGAATTCGCTGTTGGGGTAGTAGCTCAGGGTGCGTTTATAGGCGCCGCTGAACAGGGTGCGGTTGGTCCACTCGAAATCGAACATCAACCCCAGCGCTTCGCGCACCTTGGCCTGGCTGAAAGTGGCGCGCCGGCTGTTCATGAACAGGCCCTGGCTCTGGGTCGGAACCTGGTGGGCAATCTGCGCCTTGATGACTTCGCCACGGTTCACCGCCGGGAAGTTGTAGCCATTGGCCCAGTTTTTGGCCTGGTGTTCGATATAAATGTCGAATTCGCCGGCCTTGAATGCCTCGAAGGCCACGTCGCTGTCGCGATAGAACTCCACCTCGACCTTGTCGTAGTTGTAGAACCCGCGATTGACCGGCAGGTCTTTGCCCCAATAGTCCTTGACCCGCTCGAACACCAATTGCCGGCCCGGTTGGACCTGGCTGATGCGATAGGGCCCGCTGCCCAGCGGTGGCTCGAAGGTGGTGGCCTTGAAGTCGCGGTTTTTCCAGTAGTGCTGAGGCAGCACCGGCAACTCACCCAGGCGCAGGATCAACAACGGGTTGCCGGCGCGCTTGAACACGAAGCGGATGCGATGGGGGTTGAGTACATCCACCCGGGCCACTTCCTGCAGGTTGGTGCGGTATTGCGGATGGCCTTCGGTCAGCAACGTGCGGTAGGAAAACGCCACGTCGTCGGCGGTAATGGGCTTGCCGTCATGGAAACGCGCTTGCGGGCGCAGGTTGAACACCACCCAACTGCGGTCCTCGCTGTACTCCACAGATTGGGCAATCAGGCCATAACTGGACGTGGGCTCGTCGCCGGACGGGGCGTACTGGCCGGTGCCGACCATCAGCGGCTCGTTGAGCTCATTGACGCCGTATTGCAGGAAATTGGCGGTTGAGACTGGGCTGGAGCCCTTGAAGGTATAGGGGTTGAGGGTATCAAACGTGCCAAATGCCATGACCCGCAAGGTGCCGCCCTTGGGCGCTGCGGGGTTTACCCAATCGAAGTGGGTGAATTTGGCCGGGTACTTGAGCGTACCGAACTGCGCATAACCGTGGTTCTCGGTAATGCTCGCATTCGCGCAAAAGCTCAAGGCCAGACTTATTAGTAGAAGGAGGGGACGCTTCAAGTCAGAGATCCGATCCGGGCGGCTTGGGCTTTATGATCGGTACAGTAACAGCTTGTTCCACTTGGAAAAAGACTGTTGAAAAGGCCATTTTCAGGCTCGGAGGGATCTTGAGCGGTACGCAGGGCAGATATGGGAGCTGGCTCCCATACAGGCCTGCGTGCACTCGGTTTATCTTGGCCCGGAGACCACCAGCATCTGCCCCGGCTTCAAGGCCTGGCCAGTGCGAGGGTTCCAACGCTTGAGATGTTGCATCTCGACGTTGAAGCGCTTGGCAACCAAGTACAGCGAGTCACCTTTCTTGACCTTGTATTGCACCGGCTTCTTGCCGCGAGCCTTGGCCACCAGTTTACGGGTGTCCTGCATCACCAGGGTCTGGCCGACCTTCAAGGCCTGGCCATTGAGCTTGTTCCAGCGCTGCAGGTCATGCACGTTGACCTTGTTGGCCTTGGCAATCAGCGTCAGGTTGTCGCCGCTCTTGACCTTATAGCTGCGCGAGCGCCCGGCCACGGCCTTGTGCTCGACTTCGTCAAACACCGGCTTTTTCGGGCGCAGGCTCAACAATTCCTCGGGGTTCATCGAGGACAGGCTACTGGCCAGTAACTGCGCCTTGGAGGTGGGCACCAACAAATGCTGGGGACCGTCCAGGGTGGTGCGTTGCTTGAAGGCCGGGTTGAGCTGGAACAGTTCGTCTTCGTCGATCTCGGCCAGCGCGGCGACCCGGGACAGGTCCATGCTTTGCTTGACTTCGACCATTTCGAAGTATGGCGTGTTGGCAATCGGGTTCAGGTTGACGCCGTAGGCCTCGGGGGCCAGCACCACCTGGGACAGCGCCAGGAACTTGGGCACGTAGTCCTTGGTTTCCTGGGGCAGTGGCAGGTTCCAGTAGTCGGTGGGCAGGCCGAGCTTCTCGTTGCGCTCGATGGCCCGGCTGACGGTGCCTTCACCCGCGTTATAGGCCGCCAGGGCCAGCAGCCAGTCGCCGTTGAACATGTCATGCAGACGTGTCAGATAGTCCAGGGCGGCGGTGGTGGAGGCGGTGATGTCGCGACGGCCGTCGTAGGCACGGGTCTGGCGCAGGTTGAAGTAGCGCCCGGTGGAGGGAATGAATTGCCACAGGCCGACCGCATCGCTGCGTGAATAGGCCATTGGGTTGTAGGCACTTTCAATCACTGGCAGCAGTGCCAGTTCCAGGGGCATGTTGCGTTCTTCAAGGCGTTCGACGATGTAGTGAATATAGAGGCTGCCGCGTTCGCTGGCGTTCTCCAGGAAGGACGGGTTGCTGGCGAACCACAGGCGCTGTTGCTCGATACGCGGGTTGACGCCGACACCGTCCTGCAGTTGGAACCCCTGGCGCATGCGCTCCCAGACATCCTGGGGTACCTGCGGGCTTGGCTTCTCTGAGAGCCAAAGGGGTTTTTGCTTGATCTTGGCTGTGAGTACGGGTTTGGGTTGCACGGTGGATTGTGCAGCGAAATGAGTGGTTTGGCAGCCCGCCAGAGTTGCGGATACGGCCACCGCAATGGCTTGAGCCAGGCGGGTCAATGCGTCTGAATGGTTGGACTTACGAATAGATGACGACATTGGCTGGAAGTTAGTTCCGGGCAAAAATGTCGGGCGATTCTAGAAAGCGCTTGGGTTCCGGTCAACCATTCAGAAATTTCGTATCAGAACCTGTCTGCTTAGAACGTGTCTTTCCACGCTCGCAAGCTAGCAAAAACCTCGCTCCCGGCGCGGTTATCGCGGTTCCCCCACTCGTCCGCTTTTTGTTTAACGGATGTTTCAGCGGTGCGCAAAAACGGGTTGGTGAGTTTTTCCAGGGCCAGGGTCGAGGGCATCGTCATCTTGCCGGCTGCCCGAAGTTGGCTGACTTTAGCCACCCGTTCGGCGATATCGGCGTTGTGCGGTTCCACGGCCTGGGCAAAGCGCAGGTTGCTTTGGGTGTACTCGTGGGTGCAGTAGACCAGTGTGTCGGCCGGCAGCGCGGCCAGGCGCTCCAGGGAGTTGTACATCTGTTGCGGCGTGCCTTCGAACAAACGCCCACAACCGGCGGCGAACAGGGTGTCGCCGCAGAACAGCAAGCCATGATGATAAAAGGCTATATGTCCCAGGGTGTGTCCCGGCACGGCGAGCACGTCGAAGCCCCAGCCCAGCACCTCGATCCGGTCGTTATCGTTGAGCGCGACGTCACGGGCCGGGATTTTTTCGCTGGCCGGGCCATAGACCTTGGCGCCTGTGGCTTGCTTGAGCTGCTCTACACCGCCCACGTGGTCATTGTGGTGGTGGGTAATCAGGATGTCGCCGAGGGTCCAGTCCGGATGTTGCGCAAGCCACGCCATGACAGGCGCGGCATCGCCCGGATCGACCACGGCACAACGATGGCTGCGATGGTCCTGTAACAACCAGATGTAGTTATCGGTGAAGGCGGGCAGGGCACTGATCTGTATCATTCTTCTATTCGCCAAGCTGAACACATTGGTGCATCTTAGAACGTCTTGGCGAGTTGGAGAATGCAATGACTGATAAAGCGTTCGCCCAGGCCGATCCCGAGTGGCTGGCGTTGATCAGCGCAGCCCGTGAGTGGCTGTCCGGGCCGATCGGGCAATTTCTGCTGGAACAGGAGCGGCTTATGCTCGAAGAAGAGCTTGAGCGCTTCTTTGGCGGCTACCTGGTGCACTACGGCCCTTCGGCACAAACCCCGCCGCCCGCGCCCCAGGTGCAGCGCAATGTGCGCCTGGGCGCGCCGTTGCCGGGGGTCGAGATTGTCTGCGAAGAACAGGCCTGGCCTTTGAGCGAGCACGCCGCCGATGTGGTGGTGATGCAGCATGGCCTGGATTTCTGCCTGTCGCCCCATGGCTTGCTGCGTGAAGCGGCCAGCGCGGTGCGCCCGGGTGGCCATCTGTTGATCGTCGGCATCAACCCCTGGAGCTCCTGGGGCCTGCGGCATGTCTTCGCCCATGATGCGCTGCGCCAGGCGCGCTGCATCTCGCCCTCGCGGGTCAGCGACTGGTTGAACCTGCTGGGCTTCGCGCTGGAGAAACGTCGCTTCGGGTGCTATCGTCCGCCGCTTGCTTCGCCCAAGTGGCAGGGCCGGTTGGCCGGTTGGGAGCGCCGTGCCGGGGCCTGGCAGTTGTCCGGGGGCGGTTTCTACCTGCTGGTAGCCCGTAAGATCGTGGTCGGCCTGCGACCGGTGAGCCAGGTCCGGCGCGAGCCCATCGGCAAACTGGTGCCAATGCCCCTGGCCAAGGTCAACCGTCGCTCCAGCGAGCAATAACTCACTTTTTGGCATTCAGGTCGTCGTGTGCGACCTCGGGAGCTGTCGGTCGATTACCGGCAACCCGCTTTGATGGATAGCGTAATGACCGATAGCGTAGAACTCTTTACCGACGGCGCCTGCAAGGGCAATCCTGGTCCGGGCGGCTGGGGCGCCTTGCTGGTGTGCAAGGGCGTGGAGAAGGAGTTGTGGGGCGGCGAACCCAACACCACCAACAACCGCATGGAGCTGATGGGCGCCATTCGCGGCCTGGAGGAGCTCAAGCGCCGTTGCGACGTGCTGCTGGTGACGGACTCGCAGTACGTCATGAAAGGCATCAACGAATGGATGGTCAACTGGAAAAAGCGCGGTTGGAAAACCGCAGCCAAGGAGCCGGTAAAGAACGCCGACCTATGGCAGTTGCTGGATGAACAGTGCAACCGCCATAACATCACCTGGAAATGGGTGCGCGGGCATATCGGCCACCCGGGCAACGAGCGGGCCGACCAATTGGCCAATCGTGGCGTGGATGACGTGCGCGGTTACAAGCAGAGCTGAGGTTCCCCATAGCCCTTGTTGGCTGGCGCGGTTCTGGATCTGGCAATCGCTGAAATCACAACGCCAGAATCCCCCGGGCGAGTTGCTCGTCCGTATCGCGTAACGCCGGCAAGGTGCGGCGAATGTGCTGCAATGCCGACTCCAGCTGGACACCCCGTATCTCGCCGTGGCTGGCAACAAACGCCGCGGCATCGTCCTTGGCCGCCAGTACGATCTTGTCATCCTTGAAGTTGCTGCTGGTGCCCTTGGTGGCACTCATCGACAGGCTGACCAGGGCGTCGGTGGTCATCACAAAGCTGGTGGCCTGGGTATGGGTAGCGCCCATCAGGCACAGGGCGAGCAGATAGTTTGGCTTGAGCATGGGTAGATTTTTACGCATCTGTAAGGAGCGGCGCAGGCTAACAAGGCGCTTGATAGCAAACTGCGCAAGCTTTGCTAAACCTTGTAAAAAACTGTTGGGCGAGGGCTCGCGGCGTTCCTCCAGGGGGCGCTCCGGTTATAGAGCGTGCTAATATCCCGCCCCTTGAAATACACACACCGTTGAGAGCTGAACCCTGATGGCCATCCGATCCGTTGTACTCGATACCGAAACCACCGGCATGCCGGTGACCGATGGTCACCGGATCATTGAAATCGGCTGTGTCGAGTTGATGGGCCGCCGCCTTACCGGCCGGCATTTCCACGTGTACCTGCAACCGGACCGGGAAAGTGACGAAGGCGCCATTGGCGTCCACGGCATCACCAACGAATTCCTGGTGGGCAAGCCGCGCTTTGCGGAAGTTGCCGATGAGTTTTTCGAGTTCATCAACGGCGCGCAGTTGATCATCCACAACGCGGCGTTCGACGTGGGTTTCATCAACAACGAATTCGCGCTGATGGGCCAGACGGATCGGGCGGACATCACCCGTCACTGCTCGATCCTCGACACCCTGATGATGGCCCGTGAGCGCCACCCAGGCCAGCGCAACAGCCTCGACGCCTTGTGCAAACGCTATGGCGTCGACAACTCCGGCCGTGAACTGCACGGCGCCTTGCTCGACTCCGAGATTCTCGCGGACGTCTACCTGACCATGACGGGCGGGCAGACCAGCCTGTCCCTGGCCGGCAACGCCTCCGATGGCAACGGTTCGGCCGAAGGCTCGGGCAACCGACCTTCGGAAATCCGTCGCCTGCCGGCGGACCGCAAGCCCACGACCATCATCCGCGCCAGCGAGCAGGACATGGCCGAGCACGCGGCACGCCTGGAAGCCATCGCCAAGTCGGCGGGTGCGCCGGCGTTGTGGACCCAGTTGACCCAACACTAGTCGGGCCCGGCACGGTCTAAACATGTCGGAGCAGGCTTGTGTGGGAGCGGGCTTGCCCGCGATTACGGTTTGACAGCCAGTGCAGCTGTTACTGATCCACCGCCATCGCGGGCAAGCCCGCTCCCACATTGGTTCTGTATAGGCTTCGAAATCTTCATTCGCGACATTCGCTCCCAGCTTCTACCCTGAGTACATCGCTCTCAGGACGCCAAGCCCCATGTACAAAGACCTGAAGTTCCCTATCCTGATCGTGCACCGTGATATCAAGGCCGACACCGTCGCCGGTGATCGGGTCCGGGGCATCGCCCGGGAGCTGGAGCAAGAAGGTTTCAGTATCTTTTCTGCCGTGGACTATGCCGAGGGCCGGCTGGTGGCTTCGACCCATCATGGGCTGGCGTGCATGCTGATCGCCGCTGAAGGCGCCGGGGAAAATACCCATCTGCTGCAGAACATGGTCGAGCTGATCCGACTGGCGCGCCTGCGTGCGCCCAACCTGCCGATCTTTGCCCTGGGCGAGCAAGTCACCCTGGAAAATGCCCCGGCCGACGCCATGAGTGAACTCAACCAACTGCGCGGCATTCTCTACCTGTTCGAAGACACCGTGCCATTTCTGGCCCGGCAGGTGGCCCGGGCGGCGCGTACTTACCTCGATGGCCTGCTGCCGCCATTCTTCAAGGCCCTGGTGCAGCACACGGCCGACTCCAATTACTCCTGGCATACCCCCGGCCACGGCGGTGGTGTTGCCTATCGCAAAAGCCCGGTGGGGCAGGCGTTTCATCAGTTTTTCGGGGAAAATACCCTGCGTTCGGATTTGTCGGTGTCGGTGCCGGAACTCGGTTCGCTGCTGGATCACACCGGCCCCTTGGCCGAAGCTGAAGCCCGTGCGGCGCGCAACTTTGGCGCCGACCATACCTTCTTTGTGATCAATGGTACGTCCACCGCCAATAAGATCGTCTGGCATTCCATGGTCGGCCGCGACGACCTGGTGCTGGTGGACCGCAACTGCCACAAGTCGGTGCTGCACTCGATCATCATGACCGGCGCGATCCCGCTGTACTTGTGCCCGGAGCGCAATGAGCTGGGGATCATCGGCCCGATTCCGCTGACCGAGTTCAGCCGCGAGTCGATTCTCGCGAAGATCGAGGCCAGCCCCTTGACCCGGGGCCGCGAGCCCAAGGTCAAGCTGGCGGTGGTGACCAACTCGACCTATGACGGCCTGTGCTACAACGCCGAGCTGATCAAGCAACAACTGGGCAACAGTGTCGAGGTCCTGCACTTTGACGAGGCCTGGTATGCCTACGCGGCCTTCCACGAGTTTTTCGCCGGGCGGTATGGCATGGGGACTTCGCGTACGCCCGATAGCCCGCTGGTGTTCACCACGCATTCGACCCACAAGTTGTTGGCGGCCTTCAGCCAGGCGTCGATGATCCATGTACAGGACGGCGGGGCACGGCAACTGGACCGTGACCGGTTCAATGAAGCGTTCATGATGCACATCTCTACCTCGCCGCAGTACAGCATCATTGCCTCGCTGGACGTGGCGTCGGCCATGATGGAAGGGCCGGCAGGGCGTTCGCTGCTCCAGGAAATGTTCGATGAGGCCCTGAGTTTCCGTCGGGCCCTGGCCAATCTGCGCCAGCATATTGCCGCCGATGACTGGTGGTTCTCCATCTGGCAACCGCCTTCGGTGGCGGGCATTGACCGGGTGGCGACGGCCGACTGGTTGCTGCAGCCCGAGGCCGACTGGCATGGCTTTGGTGATATCGCCGAAGACTATGTGTTGCTCGACCCGATCAAGGTCACCCTGGTGATGCCCGGCCTTACGGCGGGCGGTGCCTTGAGTGACTGCGGAATCCCGGCGGCGGTGGTCAGTAAATTCCTCTGGGAGCGTGGCCTGGTGGTGGAAAAAACCGGGCTCTATTCATTCCTCGTGCTGTTTTCCATGGGGATCACCAAAGGCAAGTGGAGTACCCTGCTCACGGAATTGCTGGAGTTCAAGCGCAGTTACGACGCCAATAGCAGCCTGGCCAGTTGCCTGCCATCGGTGTTCGAGCAGGGCCCGACGCGCTACCAGGGCATGGGTTTGCAAGACTTGTGCGACCAGTTGCACGGCTGCTATCGCAGCAACGCAACGGCCAAGCACCTTAAGCGCATGTACACGGTGTTACCGGAAATCGCCATGAAACCGGCCGATGCCTATGACCAACTGGTACGCGGTGAAGTCGAGGCCGTGTCCATAGATGCCTTGCCAGGGCGTATCGCCGCCGTGATGCTGGTGCCTTATCCGCCGGGCATTCCGCTGATCATGCCGGGGGAGCGCTTTACCGAATCGACGCGCTCGATTATCGACTACCTGGCCTTTGCCCGGGAGTTCGATAGCAGCTTCCCGGGGTTTGTCGCCGATGTGCATGGTTTACAACACGAAGACGACGGCAACGGTCGTTGTTACACCGTCGATTGCATCAAGTGTTAAGGATGGTTATGCAAGCTGTAGTGAATCCGAAGTACCCGGGGCTCAGTGTACGAGTCGCCGACGAGGGATTTGACGCCTACGTGTGGGGCAATGATTTCAGCTTTGAGGTGTGCGTATATGGCACGCCGGAACTGGGCAAGCCAGTTGATCAGTGGGCGGTGGAGCAGATCCTGCCGTACCGCAAATGCTACGGCATCGATCCGGAGGAGTTCGCCAGCTATCGCGATGCCGCCGACAGCGCGGTATTCATGGCTTACCTGGATGATCGGCCGGTTGGCCATATCGTCGTCAGTACCAATTGGAACGGCTATGCCCATGTCGATGAGTTGGCGGTGGTGCTGCCGGCACGCCGGCATGGCGTGGCCAAGGCTTTGCTCGACGTGGCACAGTTCTGGAGCCGCAAGAAAAACCTGCCGGGGATGATGCTGGAGACCCAGAACAACAACCTCGGGGCCTGTCGGCTGTATGAACGCAGCGGCTACGTCATGGGCGGGATCGACCATCTGCGTTATCGCGGGATTGATCCGCAGACGCGTGAGGTGGCGATTTTCTGGTATCGCTTGTTCGGCTGAGCCCCACCCGTGGCGGGGGCTAATTGACCGGCGACAACAGGCCCTGCGCTTTGTGCGTGACAATCTCCAGCAACGCATTGAGCGCCGGGCTCGGGCTGCTGTCCTTGACCGTCAAGCCATACAGGCTTACCAGGATTGGCGGTGATAACGGGCAGGTATCCAGCCCGGCCTCACGCGCGCCACTGGCGGTGAAGGGATCGACCACCGCCAACCCTTCGCCGGCCTCGACCATGCTGCGCATCATCTGATAGGTCTGCACCCGTGTCTGGATTACCGGCAACGGGCGCAGCGCCTGTAATTTGCTGTCCAGCAACTGGCTCAACGGGTCCTGGCCCTCCAGGCCGATTATCGACTGGCCGGCCAATTCTTGCAGGGCGATGTATTTCTGCCGTGGCTTGAGCCAGCCATGGGGCGCCAACAACTGCAACTTGCCCTGGGCCAGCACGGTACTGGTGATTTGCGGGTGTTCGGGATCATGCAGGCTCAGGCCCAGGTCGGCCTCTTGCAGCAACAGGCTCCTGACGATGTCGCGGGTCGGCTGGCTGGACAGGTTGCAGGGGGTGTCCTGGAAACGCCGACGCAACAGCGCAATGCTTTGCGGCAGCAATTGATTGGCCAACGGCGGTGTACAGAGCGTGCGCAGTGGCGGCGCATGATGATGCTTGAGGCTGCTGGCCAGGCGTTGTATCGGTTCCAGGGCTTCGTAGAGATGGGCGATCTGTGCCTGCATCGCCAGGGTTTCCCGGGTGGCCTGCAACCGCCCGCGGACGCTGGCAAACAGCATGAATCCCAGTTGCTGCTCAGCGTCCTTGAGGGTGGCGTCCACGTCGGACACAGCCAATTGCAACCATTCGGCGGCGGTGCCGAGGTGTCCGGTTTGCAAAATGGCTTGAATCACTTCGATATGACGTAAACGCATGCATGAAGTCCATGTTCAGCAGGTAAGGGATTCACCGGGTGAATCCTAACCCAAGTCCGCTCATATGACTTCTGCCTGGAGGCACAGCCTTATCAAACAGGCGTGTTTTCGGGTTCGCGGGTCAGTGAAACCTGCGACTGGACCAGCACAAAGGTATTGTCATCGACTTTGTTGACCCGATCACCAATCGCCAGCTTGTAGGAAATGACAGGTTCTGAACCGCCGTCTGTCGAGGTGGACTCCTGGAATTCATGCACGGAATAAACGCGGCCTTCCGCGTCGCGGGCATGGAATTGTCCGACAAGTACTGCTGCCATCTGTTTAGAACCTCTGGAGAAAAACACCGATTTGCGGTTCTGTAGACCGTCATTAAGGCGGGTAGTTTACCTACATAGAAAAAATACTATTCGATGATGTGCCGCTTATTTTTCCTACAGGTAGATCACGGCGCAAAACAGCCGCCGATTGGCCACAACCTGCTGGTGATAGGCCGGCTAAGGCTCTATAACTACAGGTTCCTTTAGTCAGATGTCGGGAAAGCCCCATGAGCAAGGTCTACACGATTGCCGTACTGGTCGGCAGCTTGAGAAAACAGTCGATCAACCGCAAGGTCGCCCAGGCATTGGCGCAATTGGCGCCTGCAAACCTCAAGCTCAGCATCGTCGAAATCGGCGAATTGCCGCTGTATAACGAAGACCTTGATGGCTCAGCGCCGCCTGCCGCCTACAGCACCTTCCGCCAGCAGGTGGCTGCGGCCGATGCGGTGCTGTTTGTCACCCCCGAATACAATCGCTCGGTGCCGGCGGCCTTGAAGAATGCCATTGATGTGGGTTCGCGTCCTTATGGCCAGAGCGTCTGGAGCGGCAAGCCAGGTGCGGTCATCAGCGTTTCACCGGGGGCCATTGGTGGGTTCGGCGCCAACCACCATTTGCGCCAGTCCCTGGTGTTCCTGGATGTGCCGTGCATGCAGCAGCCAGAAGCCTACCTGGGAGGCGCGGGCAGTGCGTTCGATGAGGCGGGCAAACTGTCGGAGAAAACCAAACCGTTCCTGCAGGCGTTTATTGATGCCTATGGCCAGTGGGTAACGAAACAGAAGGGCTGACCGATCGGCAAGACCCAGGCATCGCGGCTGGGTCTTTTGCTACGGTCAGCTCAATTGGTCGGCCAGGTGCAACGCCTGCCGCCCGATAAACTTGAGCCTGGCTTGCATGCAGGGGTTCTGGAAGCCCAGGGTCTGCGCCTGGCACTGTTGCGTTGGTGAAAAGAGGGCTATGGGGGTTCCCTGGACTGGAACTTAAAAGTGTTTCAAAGATAATTCGGCATTACATGTTGAAGTGTCCTACATGTATTCGAGCCTCAGATGAGTAAGATCCAAGCGCCCTGGAAGTATAAACGGCCTCGTCACTCTACCTGTGCCTAAGGTGCTTTAGTCCAATTCACTGGTTTGAAACGTCAGGAGTATTAATAAATGGAATCCTTGCTGTGTCAGGACGGTTTTCTACACCGATTTTTCGGGATCTCAGAGTCCTTCCCTGAACATATCGCTATCAGGAATCTGGATGTCGACACAGGGGTTGTGACATATCGCGAGTTACGACTAAAAGCCGAGCAGTGTAACGGTGCGCTCGGCACTTTAAATATCTTGCCGGGCGAAAAAGTTGCACTTGTTCTACCCAGCGGTGTTGAATTTATCGCTTATTTTTTAGCGATCGTTGGACGTGGTGCAATTCCGGTCATCCTTAACTACAAGTTGACGCCATTTGAAATGGCGAGTGTGGTGGGCAGCGCCAGGCCTGTGCTGGTTGTGACAACAGCTGCGCTCTTCGAAAAACACAGCGAAATATTCCAACTCGCCAACGGCGTTCGTCACTCCTTGTTATTGGAAGTGGGTGAGTCCTCATCCCTGTCTGAAAATGCGACGCCTGATGTTCAGCTTATGTGTCGCAACGAACCGCTGGTATTGCCTGAAGGCAACCCAATCGTCTCGATACAGTTCACTTATCGGGGCACCGGCAAACCGCTGGCGGTTCCTCACCGCTACCTTGACGTGACGCATGCAATCGATGGCATGCACGAGCATATTCATCGCCAGGGGGTCGGCTCCGTCCATCTGGTCACGCTGCCGCTGCACGCCATCTTCGGGCTGTCGGCGATGATGATCTTTCCATTGAGCGTGGGCGCCACGCTGTTGATGACCGATACCGTGCTCAACAGGGACCTGGCAGAAGTCCTGTCCCGGCATAAGGTCACCTATACCTGCCTGGTGCCCGATGTCATTCGCTATTTCAATAGCCGACTGGCCAAGCGCAAAGGCGCGCTGTTGCCGATGCACCCTCAACTGATGATTTACTCAGGCGGTAGCCATCTACCCGCGGACGAAGCGGAGAAACTGGGGCGGTTGCTGGGCTGCAAACCGGTATTGCAGGGCTACGGCTTGACCGAGAGCATGCCCGTGCTGCTACAGAGTACGCTTGGCGTCGCGCAGCGCGGTGCCATGGGGCAGCCGATCAGGGGTGTGGAACTGCGCGTCGTCGACGCTCAAGGGCAAGACGTCGCGCCAGGGCGGATCGGCGAATTGCTGGTACGCGGGTCGATGGTGATTGACGGTTACGACGATGCAGAAGAAGCCAATAAGCGGTTCTTCCGTGACGGCTGGCTGCACACGGGTGACCTGGTTTGGCGCGATGACGATGGACATGTGTTTTTCTATCGTCAACGCTTACGCATCTCAAAGATCAAAGCGCAGATGGTCGATCTGTTGGAGGTCGAATCCGTCGCCATGCAACACCCCGATGCGGTGCGTGCAAAAGCCTACATCGTTCCCGACCACAAAGAGGTCAACGCATTGCACCTGTGTGTCGAGGGGCGTGCCGGGCTGACTCAGAGCGCAATTTCCACGCTGCTTTCTCAGCACCTCTCGGGGTTCAAACTGCCCAAGACCATTGAGATCATCGTTCTCAAGGAGCACAGCCATGCAAGCTGATGGCACGCCACCGGTATTGGCGGTGTTTGACTTTGACGGCACGCTCTCCGACCGGCATACGTTCTGGCGCTATATGCGTTACGTCGCGGGAACAAAAATGTTCTGGCTCAAAATGATCTGGCTGCTGCCAAAAGTGTTCAGCGTGATTCTGGGCGTGACCCCGTTGATGCAGGCTCGATTGGCGTTTATTGCGCGTTACCTGGGTGGCGTGTCGGTGGAGAAGGAGCGTGAGCACGCGCGGCATTTCGTGACTGAGCAATTGCCACGCTGGATCAGGCCCGAGGCGCTGCGCCGGCTGCAATGGCATCAATCCATGGGGCATGTCACGGCGCTGGTCAGCAACTCGCCAGAGAACTACCTGGCTCCCTGGGGGGCGGCAGTGGGGTTCGACTATGTGTGCGGCACTCGCCTGGAAACCGAGAACGACAGGCTGACGGGGGGCATCTCAGGCACCAACTGTGTTGGGCCGGAGAAAGTCATACGGCTCAGAGGCTGCCTGGCCAACCTTGATGACTACTACATTTACGCCTACGGCGACTCATCCGGCGACGATGCCCTGCTCGGTATTGCCAACGCCCCCTTTTATCGGAACTGGTACTGACTTATGGGCGCCTCGAACACTTCAGTCCCCGGGCCATGCGCTGTGCCGACGACGGTCATGATCGTGGGTGCCGGACCTGTTGGCCTGCTACTGGCAAACCTACTGCAGAAATGGGGCGTTTCTTTCCGCCTTATTGACAAGAATGCCGGCCCTTCGACCGCCACCACGTCGCGGGTCGTGCATTCAAGAACCCTGGAAATGCTCCGGCACCTGGGGGTTGCCGAACAGGCTGTCAGCAACGGTTTTACGCTCAAGCAGTTTTCGCTGCAGGCGAACAGCAAACGGGTACCGAACGATAACTTCTCCTATCTGGATGCCTGTTACCCTTTTTTACTCAGCTTGCCAGCGTCGACGCTAGAGCAAATCCTGCTTGAGCGTCTTGATGCATCGGGCCTGGGTGTTGAGTGGAATACCGAACTGGTCGAACTGCAGAACCAGCCGCAATCCGTGCAGATGCTCCTGCATCATGCTGATGGCCGCGACGAACGTTTGAGCGCTCGCTGGATGGTCGCCTGCGACGGTGCTCATCGCCGCATTGCCACGTCCCAGCCGCGTCGTGTGCAGGCACTGCAGCACGATGCCGTGTTCCTGGCAGGCGATTCGGCGCCTATCGGCCACCCTCTGGCGGATCAGGCGATTAACCTGGGGATGGGCGAGGCCTATAACCTGGCGTGGAAAATCGCCTATGTCGATCAGGGCCTGGCAGCCCCCGCATTGCTGCAGAGCTATAACGAAGAGTGCTTCCCGACAACCTTGCGAGCCGAGAGCATGGTGCACCGAGTGCTTGTCTGGCTGCGGGATAACATCCTGCCACTGCTGGGTGACTGGCGCCCGCTCCAGCGCACGTTGGCCTCGATGATTTGTGCTCATCACTACCGCTACGGCAAAAGTACCGGTATTCAAGAGTCCCTGACGAACAAGCAGCGCGCGCATTGGAATAAAAAGGGCAGGAAGTCGCGGTTCCCGACCGCAGCGCCTCGCGCCGGCCAACTGGCTCCCGATATCGAGTTATGGCAACCCCCAGGTACGCCGCCAAGACGCTTGATGGATCTGTTCCAGGGAACGTTCACGTTACTGGTCTTCAGTGCGGCCGATCAATTTTCCTCTTTACTGCCGGGTTATTACGCACTGGCTGATGCAGTGCAGACGGATTACCCAGGTATCAAGGCCTATTGCGTTATTGATGCCCTCGGCAGTGCAGGGGCGCCGTTTCAACATTCGACGTTATTGGACCCGGACTGGCGCTTGCACAAGCGTTATCACGCGCGGGCAGGCACATTGATGCTGATTCGTCCTGACGGCTATATCGCTTTTCAGGGGCTGGATATAACTACGCTGATGACGTATCTGCACGTGCGATCCGGGCTGGTCAAGGTGAAAAAAAAGCAACTTCCAGCAAGAATGATTTAACGGCGCTGCCGATTTAAACCTGTGTGCGCAGTTCATTAGTTTGCGCAAGGCCCGCGTTGGCGATGAACTGATAGTTTGTTTTAAATAACCAAATTTAACTTCGGTTGGGAGGTCTCCATGCGCCTTGAACTTGGCGATGTTGTGCAGGAATTTATCGTGTCCAATGGAAAAATGGTCCAGAGTTATTTCTCTCTATCAGAGAGGATCATTGATTCGCTGGGCGACTCGGATACAGCGAAAGAATCAATATTAATGCGTTTGCTGGCTCAGGCCGAAACCATCACGGTGCAGTATCTCAATGCTCACAAACAAGTACTTGAGGGCGCGTTTTCCCGTCGGGTTGAAGTACCGCTTAATCCAACGCTTGCACCGCTGGAAACGTCGTACTTGAACTCAGCCACACTGGCAACGGCCACTCTTGATGAGCCAGGCAGTGCGCAATTGCCAGCTGTGGATGTCGAAGCCTCGGTGCTTGAACAACTGGCAATTATCACCGGTTTTACCGTAGATCAGATCGACCAGGAACAACCCTATGAAAGCCTGGGGCTGGACTCTTTGGTGCAGATGGAATTCCTCGAGTCGCTCGTCGACCTGTGGCCGGAACTCAAAGCCAGCGGCACTCAATTGCTCAACGCCAAGTGCCCGCAACACACTATCGCACTGATTAAAGCGGCTCTGGCCGCGCCCGAGTCGCCCCCCGCGCCGGCAAGTGCTGCGCAAACGCCTGAGGCCCAGAGCGCCGAGCCGGCCTTCAGCCAACAACTGTTCGACGCCTTGGTACCGCTGATCCCGGGCGAGCCAAAAGCGTTCGATATTGATACGCCCTTCACCGAGCTGGGACTCAATGGTTTTGCCCGCGAAGCATTTTGCCAAGCACTGGCACAGCAGTGCTCTGCCAGCCAGTTTGCCGGTGAAGCGTTGATGTCATGTCGTACGCCGCGGGACACGCTGTGGTTTTTGGAAAGGCTGAGCTGAGACTCGCCCCGCTGCAATTTTGGCAATCAGGAGGAAACGACATGCAGAGCACGGTGACACCAGAGGGGGATTTTTGCTTCAGCGCCATGGCTGGCGAGTTCCCTGGGGCGCCATCAGTAGATGCGCTTTGGCACTTGCTGGCACAAGGGCAGATCGCGCCTCTGAATTCGATGCTGCCACGCTGGGAGCTGGATAAAGCGTCGATCTATTCAGCCACGGTCGGGGAAAAAAACCGCACCTACCTGGACAGTGCCTATTGCCTGTCTGATAGCACAGCGACCCCTTCACGGTATGAAGGAAGGCAGGTCGCCATTGGCCGGAAAGTGCTGCAGGCACTCCTTGCGCAATTGACTGCACAAGGTTCGGCGTTGATCAGGGAGCGCACGGCGTTGGTCGTCGCGACGTCCTGGAGCGACGAGAGTTTTTTCCTTGCCCCCACATCGACTGAGGCCCGTGCGCCACAGGGCTATGCGCCCGGCGAACAAGTGGCGGAGTTGGCGTTGGCGCTGGGGCTGGGAGGGCCGGCGTTGTCCGTCGATACCGCCTGCAGTTCGTTCCCCTACGCGCTGAACATGGCCCAGGCCCTGGTCAACAGCGGGCAAGCGGATAACGCTATCGTGATGGCGTTGAACACGGTACTGCCGCTTCCACTTTTCCTGGGGTTTTCCCAGTTGACGGCGTTTTCGCCCAGGGCCCGGATGCAGGCGTTCGGTCGCGACGCAGACGGTATTGTGCCGGGTGAGTGCGCGGTGGCTTTCCTGGTCGAGCCGGTATCCCAAGCCCTGCAGGCGCAGCGCCGCCCCCTGGGCATACTGCGCGCATTGGGGCTGTCGGCCGATGGCGCAGAGGGGTCAGTGTTTGCACCCGGCAAACAGGCCCAATATACGGCCTACCAACGCGCCTATCTCGGCCTGGACCCCGGCGCGGTGGACTATATCGAGACCCATGGTACGGGCACCCCGCTGGGTGATGCGACAGAACTCGACTCGCTGAACAGTTTCTTCGGTGCCTATCGGACCGAGGGTAAAAAATTACCCATAGGCTCGATCAAATCTGTCATTGGGCATCCCTTGGCGGCCGCAGGAGGTGCTTCGCTCGCCAAGACGTTGATGATACTGGCTCAAAAAACCATTCCACCCCAGCCCGACTACTCGCCAAGCGCCAAGGTCGATGAATCCTGTCTGCAACTTGCGAGCGGGCAGGGACAGCCCTTGGCTGATCGCCAGTCGGCGATTCGCATCGGCATCTCCAGCTTTGGTTTTGGCGGTGCCAACGCGCACCTGGTGGTGGATCAATACCTGCCCGGCAACCAGCCCATGGCCTCCCGAGTCAGCCCCGGCGTGCTGCTACTGGACCTGGGCATTGTCGAGGCGGAGGCGGCGATCGGCAGCCACTTCTCGTTACACTCACTCAAGCAACAACTTGATCTGCCTGAGGCCCCCTTGGTTGGTTTTCCCCACGGGCGCTTTGTTGATTACCCGGCCACTTCGGTTCAGCCGTTGCCAGGGCGATTCCTGGCGCAGGACCACGTCATTGATATCGATGGCTTCGGCATGGGCCCCAAACTGCTGGCCAGTGTCGATCCGTTCAAACTGTTGATCACCGATCGTGTCAATCACCTACTGCGGCGCCTGCCCGGGGTAGCCGGCTCACCCGATACCGCGATGGTCATGTGCTGTAACTTGGGCGGCGCGCACTTCAGTAACGCCTATAGCCGTATTCACAACTTCTTCGGCCGGGCACAGGGCATGCCACCCGAGCAGGATGCGGCGGACGTGGCAACCAGTTTGCCGAGCATGTTGTCGGGGTACCCGGCGAAAATTTTCGACCTCAAGGGTTTTCATCAGACATTGGTCGGCACGCCTGGGGTGTTCTGGCACGCCCTGCTGGCCTCGCAACAATGGTTCAACGAAGGCATCACCACGCTGTTGCTCGGTGCGGGGCGCTTCATCAGTGCGCCAGCCGAAATCGAGCGCGTTCGGCAGTCACCGACCCTGCAGGGGGAGGGCATGGGGGTGTTCGCTTTGCGGCCCTATCGAGCGCAAACCAGTGACACACCTGTGCTGGTGATCCGCGCAGCGGTCTTGGGCCATGTCGCCACCTCCCTGGAAGCGGCGTGCGCACGTCTGGGCCGGGCGCGAAGCGATGTCCAGCATATTGAGGTGTGTGAGTTGCAGCCGGCGGCAGCCCCTGTCGGCGGTTCATGGCAAGCCATGACCGGTTGCCTGGCTGAAGCCACCGGCGTCGAAACCCTGTTGGCCGTAATGATGAGTGCTTCGGTTCACTCGGTGATCGAGGTGCGCCAGGCCGGCAAGCCGGTGATGTGGTTATTCACCGAGAAACTGCGGGAGTGGGGGATCACCGCCCCCGAATGCCCGCCAGCCATCAAGCGCCCCTTTGAATTGCGCTTCGCGCACCCGCAGCCTCAGGCGTTGCAGTCGTGCATCGGGCCTGACGGTCCTGCCAGCCCTGTGGCTGATTTGCAAAACGATGAGACAGGCGTGCTGGCACTCAGCGATCAACTGACAGAGACACTGCTCTCGGCGCTGCGTGTCAGGGTGCGTGCCATCGAAGCGCTTTGCACCCTGCGCCGTGACGCTCACGCCCGGCCTGCCGAGCACTGGCAGCGCAGCCCGGAAAACATCGTGATCAGCAATGTTCAACGCAGTGCGCAGTCACTGCACGCGCAATTGCTGGTAAATGAAGCGCACCCCTATTTTTTTGATCACCCACTGGACCATGTCCCCGGCATTTTATTGATCGAGGGGGTATTGCAGTTGACCGAACTCGCCATGCCTCCACGCAGTGGCCGGGTCGCGTATGTCAACGACCTGACGATCAAGTTCCAGCGGTACGTACAAAAACAAGGGGCAATTGACCTGCAACTGGAATACGACCAAGAACTCCAGGTATTTCGCGCGAAGGTCCGGCAAGCCGGCAAGCTCATGTGCACCTGCACCCTGGGCATTGCATACAGCTCGGCACACGAGGCGTTGCCCGCCGCCCCGTTCACTGCGACCGCCTGCCGCGACAAGGCTCTGCTGCACAAGGACAGACAAGAAAACGTTCTGGTCAGCGACATGAGCGATGTCGCTCGGGGCTTGAGCGTCGAAACCCTTCAACCGGCCAACGAGCACTTTTTCCGCAAGGGCGGCCCCAAGCATTACTCGATGGTGTATTTCCTTGAAGTTGCGCGCCAGTGCTTCATGCAGATTGCTCACACCCACCGACGCATCCCACTGGGCACCCCGATGAACCTGCTGGCCTTGAGTTTCACGCTGGATCGACCGATTCCGACGAACAGCCCGTTGCTACTGGCGCCACAAGGCAGCTTCGAGGCGCCTGAGCCGTCATTCAAAACCAACCAGGTTTGTATTGATCTGTTCAATCGGGGAGAAAAAATCGGTCAAGCCGACATTACCGCTCAATTGCTGAGTCGGGCGCACGCTGGCGCATAACCGCGCTTGCCCTCAACCCCGGCAAAGCCGTGTCCGCACGGCGTAAAACCAAAAAAGCCCTGACAGGTCAGGGCTTTTTCATTGGCTGGCGCTTAGCGCCGACGGAACAGCGGCAGCGGTTCATCCGTAGCCGCCTGGTACGTCACCGAAAAGTCCTTGAGACTTTCCAGCGCTTCATACGGGTCTTTGTCAGCGCGCAAGGCGTAGGCATCGAAGCCGCAGCGATGCAGGTAGAACAACTGGTCGCGCAGCACATCGCCAATCGCCCGCAGTTCGCCCTTGTAACCGTAGCGGTCACGCAGCAGGCGCGCGTTGGAGTAGTTGCGCCCGTCGGTGAAGGCCGGGAAATTCAGGGCGATGACCTGGAAGTGTTGCACGTCATCGCCGATTTCCTCGGCTTCTTCATCGGCGTCCAGCCACACACCCAGGCCGCCATCGCGGGCCTTGAGCGCATGACCATGCTCGCGCCACAGGGCCAGTGGCACGATCAGGTCGTCGCAGTTGGAGATGCCATCGAACGTCGCGTCCTTGGGCAACAGGTGCCAGGTTTCGTCGACGACTTCGTTGTTCTTAATGATTCGCTGCATAGACGCGCTCCTTGAACAGGTCAATGCCAATGCGCTGGTAGGTGTCGATGAAGCGCTCATCTTCGGTGCGCTGTTCGATATAAACGTCGATCAGCTTGCCGATCACCTCGGGCATGGCTTCCTGGGCGAAGGATGGGCCGAGGATCTTGCCCAGGCTCGCATCGCGGCTGGCGCTGCCACCCAGGGACACTTGGTAGAATTCTTCGCCTTTCTTGTCCACCCCGAGGATGCCGATGTGGCCGACGTGGTGGTGACCACAGGCGTTCATGCACCCGGAGATGTTCAGGTCCAGCTCGCCAATGTCGAACAGGTAGTCCAGGTCGTCGAAACGGCGCTGGATCGACTCGGCAATCGGAATTGACTTGGCGTTGGCCAGGGAGCAGAAGTCGCCACCCGGGCAGCAGATGATATCGGTCAGCAGGCCAATGTTCGGCGTGGCGAAACCGCCTTCGCGCAGCTCACCCCACAGGGTGAACAGTTGGCTCTGCTCAACGTCCGCGAGGATGATGTTCTGTTCGTGGGACGTACGCAGTTGGCCGAAGCTGTAACGCTCGGCCAGGTCAGCGACGGCGTCCAGCTGCTTGTCGGTGATATCGCCAGGTGCTACGCCAGTCGGCTTGAGCGACAGGGTCACGGCCACATAGCCCGGCTGCTTGTGCGCCAGGGTGTTGCGGGTACGCCAGCGGGCAAAGCCCGGGTGCTGCTGGTCGAGTGCGGCCAGTTCGGCGTCCTGGTTGTCCAGGGCCTTGTAGTGCGGGTCGACAAAGTGCTTGGCCACGCGATGCACTTCGGCTTCGGTCAGAGTGGTCTGGCCGCCGCGCAGGTGTTCCATCTCGGCGTCGACCTTCTGGGCAAACACCTCGGGGGTGAGGGCCTTGACCAGGATCTTGATGCGCGCCTTGTACTTGTTGTCCCGACGGCCATAGCGGTTGTACACACGCAGGATGGCGTCGAGATAGCTCAACAGGTCTTGCCAGGGCAGGAATTCATTGATGAATGCGCCCACCACCGGGGTACGCCCCAGGCCGCCGCCCACCAGGACGCGGAAGCCCAGTTCGCCGGCAGCGTTGTACACCGGCTCCAGGCCGATATCGTGGACTTCGATCGCGGCACGGTCGGAAGCCGAGCCATTGATGGCGATCTTGAATTTACGCGGCAGGTAGGCAAATTCTGGGTGGAACGTAGTCCACTGCCGAACGATCTCGCACCACGGGCGCGGGTCGATCACTTCATCGGCGGCCACGCCGGCAAACTGGTCTGTCGTCACGTTGCGCAGGCAGTTACCGCTGGTCTGAATGGCGTGCATCTGCACGGTGGCCAATTCAGCCAGGATGTCCGGCACGTCTTCCAGGGCCGGCCAGTTGAACTGCACGTTCTGGCGGGTACTGATATGGGCATAGCCCTTGTCGAAGTCACGGGCGATCTTGGCCATCATGCGCGTCTGGCGCGAAGTCAGTTGGCCGTAAGGCACGGCCACCCGCAGCATCGGCGCAAAACGCTGGACATAAAGGCCATTTTGCAGGCGCAGAGGGCGGAACTCTTCTTCGCTCAGTTCACCTGCCAGATAGCGTCGGGTCTGATCACGGAACTGCTTGACGCGGTCCTCGATGATGCGCTGATCGTATTCGTCGTATACGTACATATAGGTCCTGTTCTCGGCAAATCTGCGCGCACGGCCGCGCACTCCCAACGGAGCCGGCGAACGATACCAGCTTGCGTTTATGCGCAAAAGTGATGTTTTAGTATATGCACATAACCAAATAGCCTAATGAGAACGGTTATTGCGATACCCACATTTGTCATGCGGGCAATCATCGACTTTACTGTGGTCGAGTCTTAATGCAATCAGCCATAAAACCGACAAGAGGCGATGCGATGAGCAATCCAACCAAAGCCCGCAAACCCGACAGCAGTGTGGATGCCTGGGCAATTCTGTTCCTGATTATCCTGGTGGTTGCCACCGCCGTGTTCTGGGTCAGCCATCAATAGGGAGCGCTGATCGCCACGCAACTGTCCTACTATCTGACAAATAGCCAAGATCAAAAGGCTCATTGCCATTATTATGATCGGTCAATTTCCAGGGTGCGGGCAGTAATGTTGAAGGTTCTCTGTGGGTGCTTGTGGTGGGTGGGGCTGACGTTCGGGACGATCGCTCATGCCACGTCGGTGGTGTTTCTCAACCCCGGCCTGTCCACTGAAACCTTCTGGGTCAGCTATTCGCAATTCATGCAGGCCGCAGCCAAGGACCTCGGCCTGGATTTGCGTGTGCGCTATTCGGAGCGCAACGGGCAGAACACCTTGCAACAAGCCCGCGAAGCACTGCAAGGCCCCAATTCCCCGGATTACCTGGTGGTGGTCAATGAGCAGTACATCGCCCCGCAGATTTTGCGGATGGCCCAGGGCAGCCCGGTCAAGTTGCTGATCGTCAACAATGCCCTGACCCCGGACCAGGTGCAGTTGCTGGATGCCGGCAAATACCCCAACTGGATCGGCAGCATCACCGCCAACGACGAGGAGGGCGGCTACCTGATGCTCAAGGAGCTGCTGCGTCAGCACGGCCCGGTTCCGGCGGGCGAAACCCTCCAATTGCTGGCATTTTCCGGTGCCAAGAATACCCCCACTTCCCAGGCCCGTGAGCAGGGCCTGCGGCGGGCCTTGGGCGAACACCCGCAAGTGCATCTGCGCCAGTTGGTTTATGGCGAATGGAGCCGCCAGCGCGCCTTCGAGCAAGCAACCCTGATGTTCAAGCGCTACCCGCAGGCGACGCTGGTCTGGTCGGCCAATGATGAAATGGCCCTCGGCGCCATGCAGGCCTTGAATGGCAGTGGGCGCACGCCCGGCAAGGAGGTGTTGTTCAGCGCGATCAACAGTTCCCCCGAGGTGTTGCAGGCGCGCCTGCAAGGGCGGGTCAGTGCGCTGGTGGCCGGGCATTTTACGCTCGGTGGCTGGGCCATGGTGCTGCTGCATGACGACGCCAGTGGGGTGGACATTCAACGCCATGGCGGGCGCGAGCGTCAGGTGAGGTTATTTCAGTTGATTGATAGGCCACAGGCCCAGCGCCTGCTGGACCTGCGTAACCACGAGGGCGACGGGGTGAATTTTCGCGCACTGTCGGCTCAGGGCAAGCCGGCGGCCTACCAGTACCCCTTCAGCTTGAAGATGCTGTGGAAGTAAGCGCGCCCCTAGACCCCGGCCAGGTGCAGCACCAGCTTGACGATGGCAAAGAGGGTCAGGGCAAACACGGCGGTAAACAGGATCCCCAGCACTACAAAATGGCTGGGCTTGCCATGGGTGAAGTCCCGCGCGCGGTTCTTGCCGCTCTGCACGCCAAAAGCGGCAGCCATCACGCTGTGAAGCATCTGCCAGAAGGTCGGCGGTTTATTGTCCGGTGCGTCCATGAGTCCTCCTGCGAGGTCTGGGTGACATGATGTCTCCCAACAGGATAGCCAAGGCCGGGGGAATAGGTAGACGTAGTTACCGCTGTCGCGCCTGACCTGCGTGATGTGCTGGAGCTCCTTTTCCTGGAGCTGCATCATGCCCGACTCTCCCGTAACGCCCGCGCGCCTTGAGCCGCCAACCTCCAGTATCCATCGACAATTGTTGATCGGTGCCACCCCGCAATGGCTGATCGAGAGCACTGCCCCACGACGGGCGGCGCTCAAACACGCCGATACGTCACTGCCGCCGGCCTATTGGCGCGCCACCCCCGAGCAACGCCAGCAGTTGCATGCCTGTTTTACCGCAAGCTTTTCCACGCAGACGGCGGTGGACAAGACCCTGTCTGCCTTGCAGGGGATCGACGCATTTGCCAGGCCGCTGCTGGTCAATGCGCTTAAAGAGCAATATGACGTCACACTGGCCCCCCACGTCGACACCTGGTTGAGCCTCAGAAAATCCCTGCTGGTCAGTGACTTCAAGATAGCGGCGCGGACCTACGACTTTTTGAAACTGGAGCTACTGCAGGCTGCGCTGCATAACTTCGAGGAATCCGAATGCGAGGAGGGGGCCTTTCACCCCTCGTCCGGTTTCCGCTGGCACGTGTCGTCTTCCGGTTCCTCACCTGACGAGCCGTTGCTGCCCGTGCGCTTGGGCAGGCTCAAGGTCCATGAGTTTGTGCAACTGTGCCGCAGCCTGGATCTGGGCGGAAAGTACCAGGCCTATATCAGCGATTTCTTTGCCTCGGTCGAAACCACCCTGCGCCAGCAATTCATTGCCAGTCAAAAGGCGGCAATAAGGGCTGCGGCCGAGCTGGCACGCTTATGCCAGGACATTACCGAGGACGACTACACCATGATCCTGTCGGTGATCAACGGCGAGCGCGCGCCGCAGATGGATGGGCAACCGGTGTGGATCTGCGACCTTGGCCTGATGAAATTACGCATGACGGGGTGTGTGTTGTTTCTGGCCTTCGATGATGAGCATCTGGATTCGCCGATCCTTTATGTGCCCCAGGACCCGTATCACCCTCTCAAGCGCTATAAGGATCACGCACAGTTGCTGGGGACTTTGCAGCGCCGCTTCACCACGCCTGGCGCGGCCACCACCCGGGTCGAGGGGCCAACCGCGTATCAGGCCTTTTTCAGTCAGTTCGTCGAGGCGGCCGACCACCCTTATTACTTCAGGCAATTCACCCAGGATGCGCCCGATGCCACCTTGCGCGAGAAAATCGGCTCGAATTTCCCCGGCATCGGGCAACTGTATGAGCTGGTCAGCAAGCTGACGCCTTTGAGGCTGAAGAATTTCCCGCCGCTGCCTTTGGCCCCCCAGGTGCCAAACCCGGATCCGTTTTTGGCACCCAAGGCCATAGCGTTCAAAGGCCAGGCGTTCGGCAGCCATAAAGTCGATCTGTGGACCTACCTGTATGAGCAGCATCGGCACAAGTGCATCGCCGATGCGGCCAGCCGCGCCGTGCCCACCGCGCAGGTCGATGCCCGTGTGCGTAAACAGAAACTGGCCATGGTGCTCAATATCGAGATGTTTGCCCTGGGTGCTGTGGCAGGCTTCGTGCCCGTGTTGGGGGAGCTCATGCTGGCCGTGATGGTCGAGCAATTGTTGACGGGGGCGATTGAGGCAACCCAGGAGTGGAGTGCGGGCGACCGCCAGGCGGCCCGTGCGCACTTGATCGACCTGGCGCAGAACCTCGCCTTGATCGGCTTGATGGCGGCGGGTGGTTCGGCGCTGCGCCAACTCAGACCCGAGCCGGTGATCGAAGGCCTGGTGCCGGTAACGCTGCCGGACGGCCGGAAGCGCTTATGGCGGCCCGACCTGGCGCCCTACAAGAAGCACCTCACCCTTGCGTCAGGCCGCCAGCCCAACGCCTTGGGGCAGTATGAGGTCGATGGGCAGCTCCACATCCATATGGATAACGCGTTCTACGAGAAAACCTTCGATCCGCAGATCAACAAATGGCGCATCAAACACCCGCAAGACCCCATGGCCTATCAGCCGATCCTTGAGCACAACCGGGCGGGGGCCTGGCGCCATAGTCATGAGCGGCCCTTGGCGTGGGACCGCCCGACGCTGCTGCGGCGCCTGGGGCATATCACCGACGGGTTCTCTGATGAGACTTTGGGGCTGATCGGCGATGTGAGTGGTGTCGATGACGACCTGCTGCGCCAAGTGCATATGGATGGCCTGCCGGTGCCTGCAGGACTGGCTGACACCCTGGAGCGATTCCGGGTCGATCAGGAGATCGACGACCTGATCGGGCGCCTACGCCGTGGAGCCGGCCTGGACAGCCGCCACGAATACGCCTTGCCCCTCACGGTGGAGATGGGCGGCTGGCCGCCAGGGCGGGTATTGGAAGTGTTTGAGGAGGTAGCCTTCGTGGCGCGCGCGCAGGGCCAGACGGGGCTGGGCGAGGAGGAGGCCCGGCGTCTGCTGGGCACGCCGCAGCGCGGCGAGCAGCCTGGCGCGCCGCTGATCGATGAGTGGGAAGGCGGGCGTTGGGAACCGGCGGGGCGCTCCATTCGCTATGGCAGCCATGCCTTGGCAGATGATGAGTTGCCGACCCTGAAAATCAGCCGGGCCGATTTACAGCACGGCAAGCTCGCTCAGGTGCTGTTGAATGGCCTGAGCGAACAGGAAATCACCGGCCTGCTGGGCAGTGCGTCCAGTTGGAGGGGGCGGCCCAGGGAGCAGGTGTTCAACGAGCGCCTGGCCGATCATGGCCTGCACCGCCAGTCAGCGCTGTTCGACGCTCGGTTATCTGCCAAGGGTGACCCGGCGGTTGACCGGGGGCCATTGCAACGCCGGTTTCCCTCGCTGTCTGCGCGGGCCCGGGAGGAACTCCTGAATAGCGCCAGCCCCCAGGAACTGCGGCGCTTGCAAGACAGCGCGCGGCTGAGCGAGCGTCTGGATCACCAGGCCCGCAGCAGCCTGCACCAGGGGCGCTTGAGCCGAGCGATCAGTGGCCTGCACCGCGACCGACTCGCCAACGCCGACAGCGACCGGCTCGCCTTGCATACCCTGGAGCGCCTGCCCGGATGGCCTTCAGGCTTGCGCCTGGAGATGCGTGTAGACAGCATTCAAGGGCCCTTGGTCGACAGCATTGGCGAGGCGCACGCCGCCACGCGTCGCTACCTGATCAAACGCGGCAATCGTTTCCAGGCCCAGGATCAAGCCGGCAAGCCGCTCAATAGCGCACCGGCCCAGGGCCGTAATCTATTCCCGTCGATCGTCGATGCCTTGCCCGAAGCGGCGCGTCAAGCGCTGGCGCTGACCCCTCATGGGGCGGACTTGCAGCCGGTGTTGGCAGCCTACGCCAGGCGCCACCGCGACGTTATGGCCGATGACATCTTAAAGTTGCGCAGGCCCAGGTCCCGGCCGGCGCTGCGCCTGCCCAGCGGGCGCCTGGGATATGAGTTATCGGGGCGCGGCGGGCCTTTTGCAGCGGATGACTCTCTGATCGCCCAGGTTCGCACGGCGTATCCAAATATCAGCGACACCCAGGCGCAAGAGCTGATCTGGGCGCGCCGACGTGACGGTGAAAGCAACCCGCAAATCTGGCGGTTGTTCGCCAATCGCCAGCGAGAGTTGTTGGGGTTGCGCAACACCCTTGAGCAATGGGCGGGGGCAGATGCGCAGCGCTTGCGTTCGGTAGAGGACGTCATCGAATGCTGGCGCCAGGGCTATGACCGAGACCGCAGCGCCCATGCCACCCTGAATCTGCGCGGGGAGCACGCGCTACCGCAGATGGAGGCCGACTTTTCCCATGTGCGATCCCTGCACCTGTCAGGGGCCAGATTGCTCGCCCAACAAGCCAGCGATTTATTTCGGCCATTTCCCAATGTGCAGTATCTGGAGCTCTACGTGCGCCCCAACAATCTTGGCCAGGTGGCTGAACGGCTGGCGAGCGTGCCCGGCATCACCCGGCTGTCGCTCACCGGGCCATTGCTGACCTATTCGCCTGAAGTGCTGCTGGCGCTCAATCGCATGACTGCGCTTGAACGATTGTCCCTGGCCGGCAACCTGGAAACCCTGGATATCCAAGGGCTGACGGCGCTGCGCCGCCTAACCGTGTCCGGAACCCTGGAAACCTGGCCCCAAGGGCTCCTGGCACTTGAGCACCTGGAGTTTCTTGACCTTGCCCAGACCCAGTTGCGTTCGGTGCCGGCCGAGATGCTGGTCGGGCATCAACGGTTGTGGCGCGGGTTGCAGATGAATTGGGCGGCGTATGAGCCTGAAGACTTCATGCGGGTTTTTGAGTACCTGCATGACAATCCGGCCCATCTGGTCGATGAGCAGCGACTGGTGCAGGCCTACTGCGAAGGAGCTTTGGCTCGCTTGCGACGCGCGGACCCGACATTCGCCGAAAGGGTGTTGCTCAGCTTCAGAACGCAGGGGCTGACGGCCCGCCAACGTCTGGAGAGTGTCAACGCGGTGCAGGCGCAATACCGTAGATTGGTCGATGAGCTGGAGCAATGGTCGGATCGCGATTCAAGCACTGGCCGGGTCGAGTTGGATCGTCAGCTAGCCTCTGAAAAACTCCTGGATTGCTGGCGCGAAGGCCTGGAGCAACGCCTGGTAGCAGAGGCTGAGCCACTTCCTGCCGGGGCGGCGGTGTTGGACCTGTCAGGCGCCAACCTGATTGATTTACCACGGGTGCCGGCCAACGGGTTTGCCCATGTGCGCAGCTTGATCCTGGAGGATATCGGCGTTTCCCTTGAAGGCATCAATGCCTGGCTCGACCAGTTTCCCCAGGTCGAAACATTGAGCCTGGCCCGCAACAACCTGACCGAGCCGCCTGCGGTACTGCTTACCCATTCGTCCCTGCGCCACCTCGACCTGTCTCACAATTGGCTGGTGATCAACCCGGCGATCCAGGCGCGTTTGAGCAGGTTGACCGGCCTTTTATCATTGCGCCTGCAGTACAACCCGATCAGCCGCCTGGATGTCAGCGGCTTCCACGACTTGCGTACGTTGGACCTGAGTCACAGCGCAATCAGCGAATGGCCCCAGGGTGTGCTTGAGTTGTCGTCGTTGCAACGCCTGGATCTGAGCCACAGCGCCGTAACGACAATCCCCGAAGCGGCGCTGAGCGGGCATGATAGTTTGCTTTCCAACACTCATCTGCGCGGTTGTCGCCTCAGCGTGACGGCGCGTACCGATGCGCGGACGTTTGCGCGACGCTACGCGATTGAACACCCATCCGTTGCCCTGGAAAACCCGTTGGGCATACCCCGTGAGTTGCTTGCCCAAGGCCTGACCGGGGGGGAGCCTGAGTATTTTCCCGAGAATGTCTTGCGCCGCCCCGACTTGCTCGTGGCACTCCCCACGGCACTTGCCTCGGCTGCACTGGCTCCCGCAGCCCGCATACAACGCCTGGTCCCGGCGCTGGACGAGTTGCAGGCGGTGGCACGGCTAGCCGAGCTGCAAGTCAGCGGCCTCGACTCCGGGCAGATCCAGGCACGCCTCGATGAGTGGGAAGGGCAGTACAGCCAGTGGGTGCAACTGCTCAATGAATGGATAGATGTCCATGGCTACCTTGATGGCGGTTGGGTCAGTGTATTGGATCGTCGTCGCGCAGCGGACCGTGTGCTGGACAGTTGGCGTCACACCCTACGTGCCACGCCCAGCCTGCCTGAAGTGAATAGCGCCAGCCTGCTGGATTTGTCCGGCCTGTTGTTGGGCGACCTGCCGAAGTTGCCCAAGTATTTCGCTCACGTCACCGAACTGAACCTGAGTCGCGTCAGGCTCACGGCCCAGGGTTCCAACGAGTTCCTGCGGGCCTTCAGCCACGTGCGTACGTTGACCCTCAGTGACAACGGCCTGCGAGCCTTGCCCGATGCCCTCGCAGAGTTTCACGGGTTGAGACGCTTGGACCTCAGCAGAAATGAACTACAAAACGCCTCCCAGCTTCAGGGGCAGCTGGCGCGCCTGCAGGCGCTGGAATGGCTGAACCTGGGCGAGAACGTCTTGAGCGAATTGGACCTCGCTGGCCTGTCCAGGCTCGAAACGTTGTACCTGCATACCAACCTGTTGGACGAGTGGCCCATGACAGTGCTTGAGCTTGGGCGCCTGCGCACCCTGGACCTGCACGACAACTGGATCGAGACCCTGCCAGATACAGCCTTTGAGCCGCAACACCGCGCCTTGATGGCGGGGACTGACCTCTCGGGAAACCGCCTTGAGCAGGAAAGCTGTGAGCGTTTGCAGGGGTATCTGGCGCAGACCGGCAATGGCTTGGGGTTTTCCGCCGAGCAGCTTGAGGAAATGATCCAGGGATACCGGGAGCGCGATGAGCGGGGGGCTTTTGACTCCCCTGACTACTCGCTGGACCATCCGGATATCGAAACGCCACAAATCCAGAAGGCACGCTGGTTTGCTGATGTCTTGCCCGATTCGCCAAGGCACCGAATCTGGGACGACCTCAACGCACAGCCGGGGAGCAACGATTTCTTCTTCACCCTGTCGCAACTGCGCAATACCGAGGACTTCCTTGAGGCGCCAGGCGATCTGACCCAGCGCGTATGGGCGGTGTTGGAGGCCATTGGCGGCAACCCGGCCATGCGGCGGGACGTGTTCGCCCGGGCGACGGCGTTGATGCCCGAGGTGACCTGTGGGGATGGCAGAATCCTGATGTTCAACGCGTTTGAAACCCGCGTTCAGGAGTTCGCTGCGTTGAGATTGGCCGAGGCTGGTCAGGATGGCGCCGCCCTGTTGAAGTTCGCCCGTGGCATGCTTCGCCTGGAGGCGGTTGAAGGCATCGCCGAGGACATCATCAAGGCCCATGAGGATATTGACCCGGCGGAAATTCGTTTAGCCCTGCGCATTGGCCTTGCCGAGCGCCTGGACCTGCCCCGGCAGCCCTCTGGCATGCTGTATAGCGAGTTATCGGAAGTGACCCAGGCCGACCTCGACCGGGCATACGCCACTGTCCTGGAGGGCGAGAGCACGCCGGGCTTTGAAGAAAAGCTGGTGGGCCTTGAGTATTGGCGCAATTACCTGAAGAAAAAGTACGCCACGGATTTTGCGACCCTGGCGCGCGAGCTGGAACACCAGACCGATCGCCTGGATGAGCGCTACCCCGAGAGCGGTGCCGACTACTTGCGTGAATACGCGGCATTGGGTGCCTGGATCAAGGAGCAGCGCAGGGCGCTGGCGATCCGCCTGACCCGGCAGGAACGGGCCGAGCTGAAGCTATAAGGCTGCCAGCGGTGTGCCAGGCACCCGAACAGAGTGCCTGGCAATCGCCCCTAGTTGTCGTAACCCAGGTTCGGCGCCAGCCAGCGTTCGGTCACGGCCAGATCCTGGTCTTTACGTGCGGTGTAGCTGGTCACCTGGTCCTTGTCGATCTTGCCTACAGCAAAGTACTGCGCCTGTGGATGGGCGAAGTACCAGCCGCTGACCGCTGCGGCCGGGAACATCGCGTAGTGCTCGGTGAGGAACACGCCGCTGCGGCCCGCATGCATCTCGTGGGCCTCGGGGTCGAGCAGTTGGAACAACTGGGCCTTCTCGGTGTGATCCGGGCACGCCGGGTAGCCGGGGGCAGGGCGGATACCGCTGTACTGCTCCTTGATCAGCGCCTCGTTGTCCAGTTCTTCATCCTTGGCATAGCCCCAGTAGTCTTTACGCACTTGCTGGTGCAGCCATTCGGCGCAGGCTTCGGCCAGGCGGTCGGCCAGGGCCTTGACCATGATCGAGTTGTAGTCGTCGCCCGCATCCTGGTAAGCCTTGGCCACTTCCTCGGCGCCGATGCCGGCGGTGGTGATAAAACCACCGATGTAGTCGGTTACGCCGCTGTCCTTGGGCGCAACAAAGTCGGCCAGGGAGAAGTTCGGCTTGCCGTCGGTCTTGATGATCTGCTGGCGCAGGTGATGCAGTTTGGCAATCGGCTGGCCGTCGTCGCCGTAGACTTCCAGGTCATCCTCCTGCACCTGGTTGGTCGGCCAGAAACCGAACACGGCGCGGGCGCTGATGAGTTTTTCGTCGATCAGCTTGTTGAGCATTTCCTGGGCGTCGGCGTACAGCGCGGTGGCCGCTTCACCCACCACCTCATCGGTGAGGATGCGCGGAAACTTGCCGGCCAGGTCCCAGGAGATAAAGAACGGCGTCCAGTCGATGTACTCGGCCAGCACCTTGAGGTCGATATTGTCCAGCACCTTGGCCCCGGTAAACGTCGGTTTGACCGGGGTGTAGGTGCTCCAGTCGAACTGCGGCTTCTTGGCGATGGCCGCCGCGTAGCTCAGGCGCTCGGTGCGGGCGCTGCGGTTAGAGGTGCGCTCACGCACGTCGATGTATTCCAGGCGGGTCTTCTCGACAAACCCGGCCTTCAGCTCCTTGGACAGCAACTGGGTGGCCACGCCCACCGCGCGTGAGGCGTCGGTCACGTAGATCACCGCATCGTTGCTGTACTTGGGCTCGATCTTCACCGCCGTGTGCGCCTTGGAGGTGGTGGCGCCACCGATCATCAGCGGCAGGTGGAAGTCCTGGCGCTGCATCTCGCGGGCCACGTGCACCATTTCATCCAGGGACGGTGTGATCAGCCCGGACAGGCCGATGATGTCGCACTTCTGCTCCTTGGCCACCTGCAGGATTTTCTCGGCCGGGACCATCACGCCCAGGTCGACAATGTCGTAGCCGTTGCAACCGAGCACCACGCCGACAATGTTCTTGCCGATGTCGTGTACGTCACCCTTGACCGTAGCCATGAGGATCTTGCCCTTGGCTTCCGGCTTGTCGCCTTTTTCCAGCTCGATGAAGGGGATCAAGTGGGCCACGGCTTGCTTCATTACCCGTGCCGATTTCACCACCTGGGGCAGGAACATTTTACCGGCGCCAAACAGGTCGCCGACGATGTTCATGCCGGACATCAACGGGCCTTCGATCACCTCGATCGGGCGCGCGAACGACTGCCGGGATTCCTCGGTGTCTTCAACGATATGGGTGGTGATGCCCTTGACCAGCGCATGCTCCAGGCGCTTGTTGACTTCCCAGCCACGCCATTCCTCGGTCTCGGCTTCCTTGACGCTGCCGTCGCCCTTGTACTTGTCGGCGATGGCGAGGAGGGCGTCGGTGCCTTCCGGGGTGCGGTTGAGGACCACGTCTTCCACGGCGTCGCGCAGCTCGGCCGGGATCTGGTCGTAGATCTCCAGTTGGCCGGCGTTGACGATACCCATGGTCAGGCCGTTGCGGATCGCATACAGCAAGAACACTGAGTGGATCGCCTCACGCACCGGGTTGTTGCCGCGGAACGAGAACGACACGTTGGACACGCCACCGGAGGTCAGCGCATACGGCAGTTCATCGCGGATATAGGCACAGGCGTTGATAAAGTCGACGGCATAGTTGTTGTGCTCTTCGATACCGGTGGCCACGGCGAAGATGTTCGGGTCGAAGATGATGTCTTGCGGCGGGAAGCCCACTTCATTGACCAGAATGTCGTAGGAGCGCTTGCAGATCTCTTTCTTGCGCGCCTCGGTGTCGGCCTGGCCGGCTTCATCGAACGCCATCACCACCACCGCCGCGCCGTAGCGCTTGCACAGTTTGGCGTGATGAATGAACTGCTCGACACCTTCCTTCATGCTGATGGAGTTGACGATGCCCTTGCCCTGGATGCATTTGAGGCCGGCTTCGATCACTTCCCACTTGGAGGAGTCGATCATGATCGGTACACGGGAGATGTCCGGCTCGCCGGCAATCAGATTGAGGAAGGTCACCATGGCCTTCTTCGAATCGAGCATGCCCTCGTCCATGTTGATGTCGATCACCTGGGCGCCGGCTTCCACCTGCTGCAGGGCGACTTCCAGGGCTTCGGTGTAGTTGTCCTCGCGGATCAGCCGGGCGAATTTGGCGGAACCGGTGATGTTCGTACGTTCGCCGACGTTGACGAACAACGACTGGCGATCAATGGTGAAAGGCTCCAGGCCCGACAGGCGGCAGGCCTTGGGAATGTCCGGGATCTGGCGCGGCGCGTAGCCGGCCACGGCCTTGGCGATGGCCTCGATATGGCCCGGCGTGGTGCCGCAGCAACCGCCGACGATATTGAGGAAGCCGCTCTGGGCGAATTCTTCGATGACCTTGGCGGTTTGCGCTGGCAGCTCGTCGTACTCGCCGAACTCGTTGGGCAGGCCGGCGTTGGGGTGGGCGGACACGTAGGTGTCGGCCTTGTTCGACAGTTCTTCCAGGTACGGCCGCAACTCGCTGGCGCCCAGGGCGCAGTTCAAGCCCACGGAAATCGGCTTGGCGTGGCTGATGGAGTTCCAGAACGCCTCGGTGGTCTGGCCCGACAGCGTGCGGCCGGAGGCGTCGGTGATGGTCCCGGAAATCATGATCGGCAGTTCCACACCCAGTTCTTCGTACACGCCTTGCACGGCAAAGATCGCAGCCTTGGCGTTGAGGGTGTCGAAGATGGTTTCGATGAGGATCATGTCCGCGCCGCCTTCGATCAGGCCTTTGGTGGCCTCGGTGTAGTTCTCCACCAGTTCATCGAAGGTGACGTTGCGGTAGCCGGGGTTGTTCACGTCGGGCGACAGCGAGCAGGTGCGGCTGGTCGGGCCCAGCACGCCCGCGACAAAGCGCGGTTTGTCCGGGGTTTCCAGGGTCTTGGCGTCGGCGACCCGGCGGGCCAGGCGTGCGCCTTCCAGGTTCAGCTCGTAGGCCAGCGCCTCCATGCCGTAGTCGGCCTGGGACACTTGGGTGGCGTTGAAGGTGTTGGTCTCGAGGATGTCGGCACCGGCATCCAGGTACGCTTTCTCGATCCCGCCGATCACGTCCGGGCGGCTCAGGATCAACAGGTCGTTGTTACCCTTGACGTCGCTGGGCCAGTCGGCGAAGCGTTTGCCACGGTAGTCCTCTTCCTCCAGCTTGTAGCTCTGGATCATCGTGCCCATGCCGCCATCGAGGATCAGGATGCGTTCCTTGAGGGCTTGGTGGAGGGCTTGCAGGCGAGTGCTACGATCGGACATGGGACTACTCTAATCAGGCATTACGGAGGGCGTGGATCATAGCAAACCTGTGCGCTTTTAGAGCATGCCTGGGTTTTGCATGAATATCGCTCATGTTGAGGGCGCCTCGACATCGGTAGAATCGCGGCAATTTTTCAGCGCTCGCATCGACTCGGGACCGGATACATGCAACTTCGCCTCATCACCGGCGCCGCCTTGGCGCTGGTCGCCTGCCTCGCGCAGGCCAACGGACCCGCCCCGGCGCTTTCCTATACCCGCGATATTCAACCGATCTTCACCGAGAAATGCGTGGCCTGCCATGCCTGCTACGACTCCGCCTGCCAGCTCAACCTGGGCAGTGGCGAAGGTGCGGCACGCGGCGCGAGCAAGCTGCCGGTGTATGACGGCGAGCGCAGCCAGGCGTCGCAGCCGACCCGGCTGTTTTATGACGCCTTTGGCAAGGCCGCCTGGCAGCGCCACGGTTTTGCCTCGGTACTGGATGCCCAGGGCACCCAGGCGGCGCTGATGGCGCGCATGCTGGAACTGGGTCATAAAACCCCATTGGCGCCCAATGCCAAGCTGCCCGAAGAGATTGTGCTGGGCCTGAACCGCGAGAATATGTGCCCATTGCCGGGGGAGTTCGACGCCTACGCCGGCGCGCACCCCAAGGAAGGCATGCCGTTGGCCGTCACCGGCCTGACCGATCAGCAATACCAGACCCTGCAGCGTTGGCTGGCGTCCGGTGCGCCTATTGATGAGCAGGGTCTGGCGCCGAGTGCCCAGGAAGCCTTGCAGGTACAGCAATGGGAAAACCTGCTGAACCAGCCCGGCGCCCGGGAAAGCCTGGTGGCGCGCTGGTTGTTCGAGCATCTGTTCCTCGCTCATATCTATTTCGAGGGCGGTGAGCCGGGGCATTTTTTCCAGTGGGTCCGCTCGCGTACGCCCAGCGGCCAGCCCATCGACCTGATCAACACCCGTCGTCCGAATGACGACCCTGGCACCCGCGTGTACTACCGCCTGTGGCCGGTGCAAGGGGTGATCGTGCACAAGACCCACATTACCTACCCCTTCAGCGCGGCGAAGATGGAGCGGGTCAAGTCGCTGTTCTACAGTGGCGACTGGCAAGCCACGGCGCTGCCGGGCTACGGCCCTGGCCGTCGGGCCAACCCGTTTGAAACGTTCGAGGCGATCCCGGTCAAGGCGCGCTACCAGTTCATGCTGGATAACGCCGAATACTTCGTGCGCACGTTTATTCGTGGGCCGGTGTGCCGTGGGCAGATTGCCACGGACGTAATCCGCGACAACTTCTGGACCCTGTTCCAGGACCCGGACCATGACCTGTACATCACCGATGCCCGCTATCGCGGCCAGGCCACGCCGCTGCTGGCGATGCCGGGGCAGAACGATGACGTGGGCAGTGTGTTGAGCCTGTGGCTGGCCTACCGTGACAAACGCAATGAATACGAGGTACTGCGCCGCGACAACTACGCTGATTTGCCGGCGCCGGGCTGGTCGAGCCTGTGGCAGGGCAATGACAACGCGTTGCTGAGCATCTTCCGCCACTTCGACAGCGCTTCGGTGAACAAGGGCCTGATTGGCGAAGTCCCACAGACGATGTGGCTGTTCGACTACCCGCTGCTGGAGCGCACCTATTATCAGTTGGCGGTGAATTTCGACGTGTTCGGCAATGTCTCGCACCAGGCCCAGACCCGTTTGTATTTCGACCTGATCCGCAATGGCGCCGAGCAGAACTTCCTGCGCCTGATGCCGGCGGATTCGCGCGATGGCTTGCTCGACGACTGGTACCAGAACAGCGGCAAGGTCAAGCTGTGGCTGGACTATGAAGCCATCGACAATGACAAGCCCAGCGGCCTGAAGCTGGACCTGCAGGACCCGAAACGGGACTTTGCCAACCAGTTGCTGGCCCGGTATGCCGACTTGAACGCCAGCCCGGACCCGATCAACCGTTGCATCAGTGCCTACTGCTCACGTCTGGGTATCGACCCGCAACTGCGCGACGTCGAACAAACCCTCAGCCGCCTGACCTCAAGGCCGGCGGCCGGGCTCAAGGTGATCGAGCAGTTGCCGGAAGCCACCTTGCTGCGCATCCAGACTCCGAGCGGCAAACGCGAGGTCTACAGCCTGCTGCGCAACCGCGCCCACAGCAACGTGGCCTTTATGCTCGGCGAGGCTTATCGCTATCAACCGGGCCTGGATACCCTGACGATCTATCCGGGCGTGCTCAGCAGCTACCCCAACTTCATCTTCAATGTGCCGGCCGAGGATGTGCCCGAGTTTGTCGAGGACATGGAGCTGGCCAGGGACGCCAAGCGCTTTGAACGGATTGTCGAACGCTGGGGCATTCGCCGCAGCCACCCGCAGTTCTGGGAGTACTTCCACGATTTATCGCAATACATCCGCGAAACCACTCCGGTGGAAGAGGGTGTGCTGGATATGAATCGCTACGAGAACCTGTAGGTGTGGATTTGCCTGACAAAAATACTAGGACTTTGTACCGTCGCGGCGATTGGCGTAAACTGCCGGCAAGCCTGTGAGGAGTTCCCATGACTGCCATAACCATTACCGACGCCGCCCACGATTACCTGGCTGATCTGCTGTCCAAGCAGAACACCCCGGGTATCGGCATCCGCGTCTTTATCACCCAGCCTGGCACCCAGTACGCCGAGACGTGCATTGCCTACTGCAAGCCGGGCGAAGAAAAGCCTGAAGACACCGCCCTGGGGCTCAAGAGCTTCACCGCGTATATCGACGCCTTCAGCGAAGCCTTCCTTGACGATGCCGTGGTCGACTACGCCACTGACCGCATGGGTGGCCAACTGACCATCAAGGCGCCCAACGCCAAGGTGCCGAACGTCAATGCCGATAGCCCGATCAACGAGCGTATCAACTACTACCTGCAGACCGAGATCAATCCGGGCCTGGCCAGCCATGGCGGCCAGGTCAGCCTGATCGACGTGGTGGATGACGGTATCGCCGTGCTCAAGTTCGGTGGCGGCTGCCAGGGCTGTGGGCAGGCTGACGTGACCTTGCGTGAAGGTATTGAGCGTACGTTGCTGGAGCGGATTCCCGAGCTCAAGGGCGTCCGTGACGTGACTGACCATACGCAGAAAGAAAACGCCTACTATTAAGGTGTTCGCTGCAAACAAAAAAACGGCGTCCGTGAGCGCCGTTTTTTTATGCTTTAAAGTTAGCAAGTTACACGATTTGTCTAACAAATAAGATGAGCTTTTTGAGCTGGCTTGCATGCGATAGCCGTAGGTATCTATACATCTCTTTTATCCAGTGCTTGTTGGGTTTGTGAACATATCCGTTGCTGCGGTTATGGCGGCTATTGGTTCCGCTCTTACATGAACTGCCCCCCGAATGTTGGACAGGGACGCTATTGATTCAGCGTCTGGATACGAAATTGTACCGGACTCAAGCCATTCAGTCTGAGGCTTATGCGGTCTTGGTTGTAGTAGGCAATGTAATCCTC
>NZ_JAEKDC010000021.1:0-76423 GCF_016405645.1 Pseudomonas sp. MF5691 | reverse complement strand
GGTGATCTTCGGGCCTGTGATCCTAGGCCGTGTCGATGCTAGAGACGCAAAGAACGGGTATGTTTCAATCAAAGTGTCACCTATGTGAATGCACTTTTTTGTAACCTATGTGGTTGTCCCGTACATCAGCCCACCCCCTGCAACCACAGACGATGGGCGGTAAAGCATGCTTGCGCTAATGTATCCGGGCTCATAGTCGGCAGTTTCACCGCTTGGCCCTTGATGAATAGTCGCTCCCGCCTGTCCTTGAAAAGGGCTTCAGCTTCAAAAGCTGTTTTGCTTACCAGGTTCTCAGGCGAGATTTGAGCTGTTTATCGTCATCATCGTTGTCGTCGCAAAAGCCGGTAGTGTTTCGATCAAGTCATCAACTGCGCGTTGTAGCTACCTCCGCGAGCTAAAACGGCCCATACGATTCTTGCTAGTTTATTGGCCAGGGCGCAGGCAACCTTGTTTGGGTGCTTTCGCGTCAGCAGGTCTCGGCACCAAGCCCCCAAGGCGTCGTTGCGTTTATCTATGCGCACCAAAACTGCCCGCGAGCCTTGAACCAAGAGCTTTCGAAGGTATTTATCACCACGTTTGCTGATGTTCAAAAGGACGGTTTGGCCACCTGTTGAGTACTGCCTTGGCACCAGCCCCAGCGAAGCAGCGAAGTCTCGCGCTGAGTGAAAATTGGAAGCGTCCCCGACGTCGGCCAGCAGCGCGCTAGCGATGATGGGGCCGATACCGGGGATGCTCATTAGGCGTGTTCCCGCGTCATCAACGGCCACCTGTTCCTTGATGCTGTGGTCGATGGACTTAATCTCTACCGTAAGCCGTTTGATGTCTTCCAACAGATGCTCGATAAACTGCGTCAACTGTTGAGGCAACTCAGCGGCAGGGTCATCCAGTATTTGATGAATTTGGTTCATGGCGGCTTTGGTCGCCGGTAGCGCAATTCCAAATTCCAGCAAGAATCCGTGGATACGATTGATGGTTTGAGTTCTTTGGCATACCAATGCCTCTCGGAGGCGGTGCTGGGTCGAGAGCACCTGCTGTTCCACCGTCTTGATCGCAACATAGCGTGCCTTGGGACGGGACGCCGCCTCGCAAATTGCCTCGGCATCTATGTAGTCATTTTTATTGCCGGTGACGTACGGTTTCACATGCTGCGGAGCTATAAGTTTCACCTGGTGGCCGAAGGAAATAAGCTTCCTGGCGAGCCAATGTGAGCCGCCGCAGGACTCCATTACTATCGTGCAGGGCTCAAGCTTTGCCAGGAACTGAAGCAGTCGATTTCGATTGAACTGCTTGCGCAGCACCTCATGGCCGCGTACGTCGTGCCCTACGAGGTGAAAGGTGCTTTTTCCAATATCAAGACCAAGTAATGCCAAGCTGTTCATGAGCGGTCTCCTTAGCGAAAGTGGGCCTTCCGGTAAGTCTAGATTTACCGGGGGCCCGTGCCGGGCTGACCATCTCATTAGGGCTTTTGCCCCACCACTCGGCACCTCGCCTAGGCTCGGTGTGCCCGTCATCCGACATTGATTTGGGGGGCCGCCGCGATGGGCCATCCATGGCCCAGCGCGGCTAACCCGGCGTCCTGCCGGGTTACCCCCCCAAATCAAAATCGGATGACGGCCAGCGTGGTTTAACGGGGCGCCTCAGATCAAGATCAAGATCAAAAGCAAAGCGAGGCGGCCTGGTAGCCGACCTGATCGTCGAGGCGTGTGGGTACCCCTGTGGGAGCGGGCTTGCCCGCGATGGTCGTTAACGATGACAAATGAATACCTGACACTCTGATGTGTTCTTTCGGGCGTCATCGCAGCGATGCGGCGATCCGACAAGCCAGCTCCCACAGGGAATGCAGTTTCGCGCTTTGGGATTGCTGTTGCTCTGCTTTTGATCTGGCTTTTGATCTTGATCTTAGGCGCCCCGTTAAACCACGATGGCCGCAGGCAGGTATTGCGCAGTGGGCACCCCGGCATGGATGCCGGGGTAGCCGCGACACGGCCATGGATGGCCGATCGCGGCGGGCCCACGGAGCAATGCCTGACTGCGGGCATGCCGAGCCTAGGCGAGGCACCGAGTGGTGGGGCAAGAGCGCTTTGCTTACTTTGGCGCTCTTCCAAAGTGAGCCGCCGTAAGGGCGGAACCCTAAGTGGCCGTGACCGCAGCAACGGATATGTACACAAACCCAACAAGCACTAGATAAAAGAGTTGTGTAGATACCTATGCTGCGATGAGGCCCTGACAGTCAACCCTTCCTAAAGGACGACCACCGCCACCAACCCGCACACCACACCCATCAGCATGGTCAGCCCGGCCACCGTCACCAGCACCCGCGTATCGAAATCCTTGCGCAGCATCAACAGCGACGGCAAGCTCACGCTCGGCAGGGTCATCAGCAGCGCCACCGCGGGCCCGGTGCCCAGCCCCAGGGCCATCATGGTCTGCACAATCGGGATTTCTGCAGCGGTGGGGATCACAAACAGGGTGCCGACAATCGCCAGGGATACCAGCCACAGCAGGCTATCGGCCATCGCCCCGTCCACGTGTGGGAACAGCCACACCCGCGCTGCGCCCAGTAGCAACACCGCCAGGATGTAGATCGGGATGGTGCTCCAGAACAACTGCCACAAGGTGCGCAGCCAGCGGCTGAGGAACGGCTGGGTCTCGGTGCCGCTGACGTCGGCCACGGCCTCCAGTGCTACCTGGGGCACCTGCTCGGGGCGGGCGATGCGTTGGGCGACCAGCGCGACACCGATCACCAGCACGACACCGGCCACCAGGCGCAGGGCGGCAAAGTCCCAGCCCAGCACAAACCCCATGAAAACCAGGGTCGCGGGGTTGAGTACCGGGTTGGCCATCCAGAACGCCAATGCAGCACCCACCGACACTTGTTGACGACGCATGCCGGCGGCCACCGGCGCGGCGCAGCAACTGCACATCATGCCCGGCAAGGCGAACAGTCCGCCACGCACGGTGGAGCCCAGTCCGGCGCGGCCGAACAGGCGCAACAGCCAGTCCCGTGGAATCAGCACCTGCAATAACGAACCGAGAATCACCGCGAGCACGGCGGCTTTCCAGATCGCCAGGAAATACACCTGGGCATAGGCCAGGGCGGCCGCCAATGGCGAGCCCTGCTGGTCATTGAGAATCGAGTTGCCGATGCTGTGGCTGTCGGCCGCGACAAAGGCCTTGAAGTAGTAGGGCGACCACTTCACGTAATACAGGCCGACGCAGGCCACCAACAGGAACAGCGCCGGTTTCCACCAGAAGGACCAGCCGCGAGCAGGGCTGGCAGAGGTGAGGTTAGACATGGTCAAGATCCGCAGATAAGTCGATAGCGACGCATCATACGCGGTCCCGGTGTCAGGTGTCGGCGGCTACATGCGTCGCATCCGGGCAAGTCTGCAAGCCGTTATCCAGGCCTTGCTTGTAGTTGCGGCTGAGCAGGCTGGCCTTGCCGTTCTGCCAGGTCAGGGTCAACACGTACAGGGTGTCGAAGTCGCCGCCGGACCAGTCTTCGGTGATGGTGTACTCCTCACCGACCGCTTCACTGGCCACCTTGTTGATCAATTCCGGCAGGTAGCCATGGGACCAGGCCGTGTAGATGGTGGAGTTGTGGTACTTGTCCTCCATCAATTCGTCAGCCAGGTCGCTGGTATCGTTGGCCGAAAACTCGATGTTCACCGGCAGCCCGAGTTTGATCGCGCTGGGGCTGATGGTCATCAATGGCCGAATGTAGCTGTAGGAATTGTCGAACTCGCCTTCTTCGACATTGCGCGTCGGGTTGGCCGCGAACACAAAGTCGGCAGCGCCGAACTTTTCCGGCAATACCGTGGCCAGGTTCATTGCGCGGTTGAGGCCCTGGCAATTGAGTTGGCCCAGGCCGCCCACAGGCTTTTCACCATGACGCAGGAACACCAGGGTTTGCACGCCGTTCTTCGGCTCGGCGCTGCTTTCGCGGGCTTCGAAAGCCAGCATCAAGGCACCGCCGACGAACACCGTTGGCACCAGGAAATAAGCATATTTTTTGAAACGTTTGCCAAGGCACAAAGGCTTGATTTTCATTAGTGGTCGAGTCTTCGGTGCGTCGGATCAAGGCTGGAAGGCCCAGCCACAGCGATGCTCCAAGCAACGTGCGGTTTTCCGTGACAGTTATGGCGGTATGCCTCCATTCAACCGTTCAAGCGCTTCTAAGAGTGCGCCAGAGCGTTTTGGTTCGCTTGGTGCAAGAGATTAACCAGCGCATGTTGCGAATTGAAGACCGATGCAGGCGCGCCGCCGGATGGCTATCATGGGTTTTTCTCACCTTGGGGTACATCGATGATTTCCGCTGCAGCGTTTCCGATTATTACCAAATGGCCAGCCGAGCATCCTGAACGCCTGCAGCTGTACTCGTTGCCGACGCCCAATGGGGTCAAAGTCTCGATCATGCTCGAAGAGGTGGGCCTGGCCTATGAGGCGCATAAGGTCAGCTTCGATACCCAGGACCAACTCTCGCCCGAGTTTCTGTCCCTGAACCCCAACAACAAGATCCCGGCGATCATCGACCCCAACGGTCCCGGCGGTGAGCCGCTGGCGTTGTTCGAGTCGGGGGCGATCCTGATTTACCTGGCAGAGAAAACCGCGCAACTACTGCCCCAGGCACCTGCTGCGCGCTACGAAACCCTGCAATGGCTGATGTTCCAGATGGCCGGGATCGGGCCGATGTTCGGCCAGGTCGGTTTCTTCAATAAGTTCGCCGGCAAGGCCTACGAAGACAAACGCCCCCGCGACCGCTATGCCGCCGAAGCCCGGCGCCTGCTGGAGGTGCTGGAAAAACGCCTGCTGGGCCGCAGCTGGATCATGGGGGATGAGTACAGCATCGCCGATATCGCCACCTTTCCCTGGATCCGCAACCTGATTGGCTTCTATGAATCGGGCGATCTGGTGGGCATCACCGACTTCCCCAATGTACTGCGCGCGCTGGATGGCTTTGTCGCCCGGCCGGCGGTGATCCGTGGCCTGAATATTCCGAGCTGACCCATGCCGACTTTTGATTTCAAGCAACTGGACGTGTTCAGCAGCGTGGCGCTCAAGGGCAACCCGCTGGCCGTGGTGCTGGGCGCCGATAGCCTCAGTGACCAGCAGATGGCTGACTTCGCCAAGTGGACCAACCTCAGCGAAACCACGTTCCTGCTGCAACCGCGCGACCCGCGTGCGGATTACCGGGTGCGGATTTTCACCACCGTGCAGGAGCTGCCGTTCGCCGGCCACCCAACCCTGGGCAGTTGCCGGGCGTGGCTGCAGGCCGGTGGTGTGCCCCAGGGCGACGAGATCATCCAGGAATGCGAGATCGGCCTGGTGCGCATCCGTCGCCAGGGCGAGGAACTGGCGTTTATCGCGCCACCCTTGCTGCGTTCAGGGCCGTTGGATGCCGAGTTGCTGGAGCGTGTGCGCCTGGCGCTCAACCTTGAGCCCGCAGCGATTGTGCGCAGCCAGTGGGTCGATAACGGCGCCGGTTGGCTGGCGCTGATGTTGACGGACCGGCAGACGGTGCTGGAGTTGCAGCCGGACTATTCAAAACTGCTCGGGCTGGCGGTGGGCGTGGTTGCTCCGTGCGACCCGACGCGCGACGAGGTGGATGCGCAGTTTGAAGTGCGCGCGTTTATTGCCGGTGACGGCGCCCCCGAAGACCCGGCCACCGGCAGCCTTAACGCGGGTGTCGCACAATGGCTGCTCGGTGCGGGCCTGGCCCCCAGCCAGTACGTGGTCAGCCAGGGCACGGCCATCGGCCGCGCCGGGCGTATTCGCGTGCAGCAGCAGGGCGATGAGATCTGGATCGGCGGCGCCGTCTCGCTGTGTATCGAAGGGCGCCTGAGCCTGTAACGCCGTAACGCACCTGTGGGGAAGGGGGCCGCTCGGTCTCTACAGGTCACTCATTGCTGCTCCTGCTTGTTTAGCCTAGACCGCATTTTTAGCCTAGACCGCATTGTTACGTGAATGGCAAAACACCGTTATGGCCGCCGTATTTGTGCTCTCGGTCAATCCGGGCATAAGCTTTCGCCCTTAAGCTAGCGGCCTTGCCACGTGCCCTGGCCTTTTTTGTAGGAAACCCCATGTCCAGTCAGTTCCCCGAAGCCCGTTCCCGTCGCCTGCGCCGTTCCCCTGAGCTGCGCAGCCTGTTCCAGGAAACCGAGTTCACCCTCAATGATCTGGTATTGCCGATTTTCGTCGAAGAAGAAATCGACGACTTCGTGCCGATCACCAGCATGCCCGGCGTGATGCGCATCCCCGAATCGAAACTGGCCAGTGAAATCGAGCGCTTTGCCCGTGCCGGGATCAAGTCGGTGATGACGTTCGGCGTGTCCCATCACCTGGACGCCAGCGGCAGCGATACCTGGAACGAGCGCGGGCTGGTGTCGCGCATGTCGGCGATCTGCAAGGACGCGGTGCCGGAAATGATCGTGATGTCCGACACCTGCTTCTGCGAATACACCGACCACGGCCATTGCGGCGTGATGCACGGCAATGAAGTGGACAACGACCGCACCCTGGCCAACCTGGGCAAGCAAGCGGTGGCGGCAGCCCGTGCCGGTGCCGATGTGATCGCGCCGTCGGCCGCGATGGACGGCCAGGTCCAGGCCATTCGCCGGGCGCTGGATGCGGCCGGGTTCAGCCATATCCCGATCATGGCGTACTCGACTAAGTTCGCTTCGGCCCTGTATGGCCCGTTCCGCGAGGCGGGTGGCAGCGCGCTGAAGGGCGACCGCAAAAGCTACCAGATGAACCCGATGAACCGCCGCGAAGCCGTGCGCGAATCCTTGCTCGATGAGCAGGAAGGGGCCGACTCGCTGATGGTCAAGCCGGCCGGTGCTTACCTGGACATCATCCGCGACATCCGCGAAGCCTCGCGTTTGCCGGTGGCGGCGTACCAGGTCAGTGGCGAATACGCGATGATCAAGTTCGGCGCCCAGGCCGGCGCCATCGACGAAGCGCGGGTGGTGCGCGAAACCCTGGGTTCGATCAAGCGCGCCGGTGCGGACCTGATCTTTACCTACTTTGCGATGGACCTGGCGCTCGCCGGTATCTGATCCCGGCGCATGTACTGTGGGAGCCGGCTTGAGGGCGCCATCGCGGGCAAGCCCGCTCCTACAGGGGGTGGGTGTGGGTTTGTGAGATAGTGGGCACTTTCAGCGACTCACAGGACACCCCCCGCATGCTTTCATCCCGGCTGACTCTCGGCCTGGCCGCCTTATTGGTGCTGGCCGGCTGTTCGACCCAACGCAGCCAGCAACTCCCCGAGCGCAGTGAGGCCGAGGTCAAGGCGCAGATTGTGCGACTGATGTCGGCCAAGGTACCGGATCGTGCCGGTTGGGCCCAGGATATCTACACGGCGCTCGACAGCCAGAAGATCTACCCCAGCACCGAAAATATCTGCGCGGTGCTGGCGGTCACCGAGCAAGAGTCCACCTATCAGGTCGACCCGCCGGTGCCGAACATGGGCAAGATCGCCCAGGATGAAATCCTCAAGCGTGCAGCCAAGGTGCATGTGCCGGCCGTGCTGGTGCGCACCGCGTTGCAACTGCGCTCGCCTACGGGTAAGTCCTACGCCGACCGCCTGAGCGCTGCGCGTACCGAGAAGGACCTGAGTGGGATCTTTGACGACTTTATCGGCACAGTGCCGTTGGGCCGCACCTTGTTTGGCCGTTTCAACCCAGTGCATACCGCAGGCCCGATGCAGGTGAGCATTGCCTTCGCCGAGCAGCAGGCGCGCAATTATCCCTACAGCGTAGATGGGAGCATTCGCCGCGAAGTGTTCACCCGGCGTGGCGGCATGTACTTCGGCATTGCCCATTTGCTGGGTTACCCGGTGAGCTACGAGCTGCCGCTGTACCGCTTTGCCGACTTCAACGCCGGTTGGTACGCCAGCCGCAATGCCGCGTTCCAGGCCGCGGTCAGCCGTGCTTCCGGGACCCGCCTGGCGCTGGATGGCGATTTGATCCGCTATGGCTCGATCATGCCCGGCACCACGGAGTTGGCGGTGCGCTCACTGGGCAAGAAGCTGGACATGCGCAACCCGAGCATTCGCAGCCAGTTGGAGCAGGGTGATCGTCTGGATTTTGAACAGACCACTCTGTACCAGCGAGTGTTTGCCCTGGCCGAGAAAGCCGAAGGCAAGCCGCTGCCACGGGCGATCCTGCCGGGGATTGTGCTCAAGAGCCCGAAGATCACCCGTAACCTCACCACGGCCTGGTTCGCCAAGCGCGTGGATGAGCGTTACCAGCGCTGCATGAAGCGCTGAGGTCAGGGGCGGCGCTTGACCAGCTTGCGCCACAACCAGACCCACAGCCACAACACCGGGAAGGCGAGGATCACGAACGGCAGCACGTAGCTGGAGCGTTCAAGGGCATCGGCGGTGCCGTCGACCAGGTTGTCGCCGAGGTTGCCGAACATCCGCGCAAAACGTGATTGCTGATGCTCGCCGTCGGATGGACTGAAGTTCAAGGTCACGCGGTTGGTGTCCAGGCGCCGCTGCTGGCCGGCGGCGATCTGCGCCAGTTCCTGCAGCTCGTTTTCGATGGAGGCCTGTTCCTTGGTCAGGGTGATCAGGTCGCCCACGGTGATGTCCTTGCGCGCCGCCAGTTCATCCAGGCGTTTTTGCTGGGCCTGCAAACGTTCCTGGCGGCGGCGCACATCGGCCACCGCGTCGGCCAAGTCTTCGGCGCTGGTGATGCGCTGCCCCAGTTGCCCCCCCTCGGCCACCATCTTCACCAAGGGTTCGACCCCGCTGGGGGCGATGCGCAACACGATCGTGCCGCCGTCGCTGTTCTCTTCGATACGCAGGATATTGCAGGCGCCGAACTGTGCCGACTCGCAGGCTTGGCGGGTGGCCTGCATGCGTGGCGCGAGCAGGGCCAGCGGCATCGCCAGACTCAACTCGTGTTCATAGGCCAACAGCGCGCCGGCCCGGCCCTGTTCGCCATTGATCGGCGTCGACTCGGAATACTCCTTGGGCGAACAGCCGCCGAGCAGCAGGGCGGCCAATAACATCAATGCAGTAGATCTGCCTTCCAGGTGGCGCATTACGGTTCCTTCAAGTGTGCGGGATAAAGTGCGCGGCGATTAAAGCCGGTTTGCCCGGCGAACGCAAAGCGGGCGCAGGCTTATCGTCACTGATTTACCCGGTTGATCATGCTGGCTGCATCCACCGGAGCAGGTTAAACCTCGGGCCCGGTCACAAGGAAGATCCACCATGACTCACGTCCCTGAAGGCTTTATTCCCTTGCCCCGCAGCAGCCCGCTCCTGGATTTGCTGGGGCCGGTGTATTGCCGTGGCGAGGGACTGCACCTGCAACTGGGCCTGCGCGCCGACAACCGCCATGCCAACGGGCGTGGCACGGTGCATGGCGGCGTACTGGCGACCCTGGCGGATGTCGGCATGGGGTACGCCATGGCGTTTTCCAGCGACCCGCCGTTGCCGTTGATTACCGCGAGCATGACCCTCGATTATCTGGGGGCGGTGCAGGTGGGGGAGTGGATCGAGGTGCAGCTGGAGCACCACAAGCGCGGACGGCAGATGGCGTTTGCCACGGTCAGCTTGCAGGTGGGGGAAAAGGTGGTGGTGCGGGCCACCGCGGTATTTGCCGTGCCGCAATCCAATGGACGCTAGATATCTAATGTAGGAGCTGGCTTGCCTGCGATAGCGGTGTATCAGTCAATGCTGCCGGTGACTGCCCCTCCGCTATCGCAGGCAAGCCAGCTCCTACATTGGAGGGGGTTCGCAAATCAAATAGGCAAAAAAAGGCCCGGCTTTTCGTGGAGCCGGGCCTCTTTCATGTTGCTCGTTGAATCAGTCGCGCTCAAGGGCCAGTGCCACGCCCTGGCCGCCGCCGATGCACAAGGTCGCCAGGCCTTTCTTGGCGTCGCGCTTGAGCATTTCATGCAGCAGGGTCACCAGCACACGGCAGCCTGAGGCGCCAATCGGGTGGCCAATGGCAATCGCGCCGCCATTGACGTTGACCTTGGCCGCGTCCCACTCCAGTTCCTTGCCCACTGCCAGCGCCTGTGCGGCGAAGGCTTCGTTGGCTTCGATCAGGTCCAGGTCGGCCAACTGCCAGCCGGCCTTGTCCAGGCAACGACGGGTCGCGGACACCGGGCCAATGCCCATGATCGCCGGATCGACACCCGCATTCGCGTAGCTGGCGATACGCGCCAGCACCGGCAGGCCGAGGGCTTTGGCTTTATCGGCACTCATCAGCAACACGGCGGCGGCGCCGTCGTTGAGGCTCGACGCGTTGCCGGCGGTGACGCTGCCGTCTTTCTTGAAGGCCGGTTTGAGTTTGCCCAGGGATTCGGCGGTAGTGCCGGCGCGGGGCTGCTCGTCCACCGCAAAGGCAATCGGGTCGCCCTTGCGCTGGGGAATCAGGATCGGGGTGATTTCATCAGCAAAGCGCCCGGCTTCAATTGCCGCAGCCGCTTTTTGCTGGGAGGCAGCGGCGAAGGCGTCCTGGGCTTCACGGCTGATGCCGTACTTGTCCACCAGGTTCTCGGCGGTGATGCCCATGTGGTAGTCGTTGAACGCGTCCCACAGGCCGTCGGTGATCATGCTGTCGACCATCTTCGCGTGCCCCATGCGCAGGCCGGTGCGGGCGGCGGGCAGCACGTACGGGGCCAGGCTCATGTTCTCCATGCCGCCGGCGATAATCACCTCGGCGTCACCGCAGCGGATGGCCTGTGCGCCCAGGTGCAGGGCCTTGAGGCCCGAGCCGCAGACCTTGTTCAAGGTCAGGCTGGGCACTGCATGTGGCAGGCCGGCGAGAATCGACGCCTGGCGTGCCGGGTTCTGGCCCGAACCTGCGGTCAGGACCTGGCCGAGGATCACTTCGTCCACTTGCGCAGGGTCCAGGCCGGTCTGCTCCAGCAGGCGGCGGATCACGGCGGCGCCCAGTTCCGGTGCCGGGATGCCGGCCAGGGCTCCTTGAAAGCTGCCCACGGCGGTACGGGTGGCAGCAACAATCACGACGTCTTGCATGGAATCTGTCCTCACTGGAAGTGCATTTCTGGAACGTGGTCCGGGACGATCAGTTTACCGGCGGTCTTGCTCACAATCTCTTCAACGCTGACGCCAGGTGCGCGTTCCTTGAGGACAAAAGCGCCATTTTCGATTTCCAGGTACGCCAGGTCCGTCAGCACGCGCTTGATGCAGTGGGCACCGGTCAGCGGCAGGCTGCACTGGCTGAGCAGCTTGGACTCACCGTCCTTGGAGGCGTGGGTCATGATCACGATGATGTTTTCTGCGCCGGCCACCAGGTCCATGGCACCGCCCATGCCCTTGACCAGCTTGCCGGGGATCATCCACGAGGCGATGTTGCCGTGTACGTCCACTTCAAAGGCGCCGAGTACCGTGAGGTCTACGTGGCCGCCGCGAATCATTGCGAAGGACTCGGCCGAGGAAAAGATCGAGGCGCCGATACGCGCGGTGACGGTCTGCTTGCCGGCGTTGATCATGTCGGCATCAATGGTGTCTTCGGTAGGAAACGGTCCCATGCCCAGCAGGCCGTTTTCCGATTGCAGCATCACTTCCATGCCTTCGGGAATGTAGTTGGCCACCAGGGTCGGGATGCCGATGCCGAGGTTGACGTAGAAGCCGTCCTGCATTTCGCGGGCGACGCGTTGAGCCATTTGTTCGCGGGTAAGAGCCATGGTGCTGTTCCTCTTATTGTTCGGGCTGGGCAGATTATTTGCGGACGGTGCGCTGTTCGATGCGCTTCTCGAAGGTGCCGCAGATGATCCGGTCGACGTAGATGCCAGGGGTGTGGATCTGCGCCGGGTCCAGCTCGCCCGGTTCGACGATTTCCTCGACTTCGACCACGGTGATCTTGCCGGCGGTGGCGGCCAGCGGGTTGAAGTTCTGGGCGGTGTGGCGGTAGATGACGTTGCCGAAATGGTCGGCTTTCCAGCCTTTGACGATGGCGAAGTCGCCGGTGATGGATTCTTCCATCAGGTACGGGCGACCATTGAACTCGCGGGTTTCCTTGCCTTCGGCGACGGGCGTGCCAACACCGGTAGCGGTAAAGAACGCCGGAATGCCCGCGCCGCCTGCACGCATTTTTTCGGCCAGGGTGCCCTGGGGCGTCAGCACGACTTCGATTTCACCGCTGAGCAGTTGCTTCTCGAACAGGGCGTTTTCACCGACATAGGAGGCGATGACCTTGCTGATCTGTTTTTCTTCGAGCAATACACCCAGGCCAAAGCCATCGACGCCGCAGTTGTTGGAGACCACCGTGAGGTCGCGGGTGCCTTTGCGCTTGATTTCGGCGATGAGGTTTTCCGGGATGCCGCACAGGCCAAAGCCGCCGGAGAGTACGGTCATGCCGTCTTCCAGGCCTGCCAGCGCTTCTTCATAGGACGCCACGCGTTTATCGAAACCTGCCATATGCACCTCTTTTATTGTTTGTGGTCCAGCCAGTGACTCGAGTGTTGCGCTGACAGATTGATTTGTTAAGTTGTTTTTTAAGGTTGATTGATTTAAAAAACAGCACAATCGCCAAGCCGTAGGAGCAGCGTCATGACAGTTAAACAGATGCGGGCCTTTCTTGCCGTGGCCCAGAGCCTGAGTTTTGCCGCCGCCTGTGAGCGCCTGCATTTGTCCCAGTCGGCCCTGAGCCTGACCATCAAGGGCCTGGAGGAGGGCCTGGGCGGGCGGCTGTTCAGCCGTAATACGCGCAACGTCGCGCTGACCCCTGAAGGCGAATCCCTGTTGCCCCTGGCTCGCCGGTTGATTGCCGACTGGGACAATGCCGAGGATGAACTGCGCCAGCGTTTTACCCTGCAGCGCGGGCGCGTGACGGTGGCGGCGATGCCATCGTTTGCCGGTAACCTGCTGCCGCCGATCCTGAAGGTGTTCCGTGCGCGGTTTCCCCAGGTCAATGTCACGGTGCACGATTTGATCAATGAGCAGGTCCTGGAAATGGTCCGTGATCGCCAGGTAGAGCTGGGGGTGGCGTTTGAGCCGTCACCGGGGTCGTCGCTGGCCTTCACCCCGCTGTATCTGGACCGCTTTGTCGCGGTGGTGCCCGGCGACTCGCCGCTGGCGGACATGACCGCGATCGACTGGAAAACCCTGCTGGCGCAACCGTTCATTACCTTGCAGCGGCCTTCCACGGTCCGGGTGATGCTCGAGGAGCACCTCGGCGCGTTACAGATGAAACTGCCGGTGGCGTTGGAAAGCCATCAATTGGCAACCGTGGGCAAGATGGTTGCCAGCGGCCTGGGCGTCAGCGCCGTGCCTGCATTGTGCGCACAGCAGATGGAAGAGGCGGGGGCCCGTTGCATCACCTTGTGTGACCCGGTGATCGAGCGGCCGATTGGGGTGCTGACCAAGCCGGGGCATGAGCTGTCGGCGGCGGCGCAGGCACTGTTTGATATCTTCCGCGACGAAGCGGGGAAGGGGCGATTCCCGGGGATTTAAGTCGACACAAACAAATGTGGGAGCTGGCTTGCCAGGGATAGCTATTTAACACTCAACAACTAGGTTGATCGTTAAACGGTTATCTCAGGCAAACCAGCTCCCACAAAGGTCTAGTTATTCTTAGTAGTAGCGGTCAATCACTTTAACTTGCGAGTTGTCCTTGAACGACTCCCAGGCATTGTTAAGTGTATCGAAGACCTGCTCGATAAAGTTGCGATCGGCAGCTGCTTTTTTACCAACATAACCCTGGCCGCGGCGGTACATCTTCAGGCGCGCCGCCAGTTCACGGTTATTGCGGTCGAACTCGGCTTCTTCGGTATGGGGCGCCAGGCAGTCAATTTGCACTTCGCCCGATTTGCCAATCCACAGGATATGGTCGTCGAGTGTGTCTTTCTGCGCTGCGAACATCTCAGCCAATTCATCAATAGTTGGTTGGTTGTTCAGATTCATGTGTAAGCCCCTTGACCAGTTGGCGATCTTCAGTTGATTCGTTAATTCACGTTAGTTGTCTCCGGCTATGAAAACCGGGCGTCAGAAACGGTCTGCCAAATACGGGCAGGGTCTTGAACCTGATGCATGTAGTGTTTCTGAAGAACTGCTACGCAATGGTTTCATAACGAAGACAAGCAGCATTTGAGCTTCTTGTACCGATCCTTTCGGGCCGGTCAGCTTCATCAATCTGCCTTGTGGGCAGTGCACATCCGGAAAAACAGCTCGGCGGTCAGACGAGCTTGTTCAAAACGCTTGTTACCAACGCTCCCGATCCGGGAGACGCTTGAATCATGCAAGCTCAAAATGGTTACGTCAACGGTTATGTAGTGATTATTTTTGCTCACTACATATTTTCTGCAGAAGAGAGGGGGGGCTGGGGAAAGGTGACTTGGGCGTCACTTTTTGTGCCGGGGAGTCGGGGGGGGGCGCTGCTGTGGGAGCTGGCAAGCCAGCTCCCACATTGGATTTGTGGTGCTTAGGGGAATGCTATTCGCCGCGGATGTACTGTTCCAGTTGCTGGATCAGTGCCGCCTGCTCGGCGATGGCTTCCTTGACCAGGTCGCCGATGGACAGCAGGCCCAGCAGTTCTCCGTCTTCCACCACTGGCAGGTGGCGCAGGTGGCCATCAGTCATGATGCCCATGCAATCTTCGACGCTTTTGTGGGTGTCCACGGTGATTGCCGGGGAACTCATCACCTGGTGGACCTGGGTGGTCGTCGAGGACAGTCCATGGAGAATCAGTTTGCGCGCGTAGTCGCGCTCACTGATGATGCCGACGACCTTGCCGTCCTTGACTACCGGCAAGGCGCCGACGTTCTTCGCTGCCATCACCACCAACGCTTCAAACACGGTGTGATTCCACTGGATGGTATGGACTTCCTGATTCTTCTGGTCCTTGGACTTGAGCAGTTGTGCGACGGTCTTCATGGTGGCCACCCCGGTTTTGTTATTAGGCAGTGCCTACAGAATCCTCGACCGCTGGCGCCAGGGCAAGAGCCAAAGCGGCGTATATCCGCTTGAAAAGCGTCATTACCTGACTTTTTTTGCAATTTCAGCCCTTGTTTGCCGGTTTTACCGCCCGTTTCGGGCTGGCGGCGGTCTTGGGCTTGGCCGGCTTGCGTTTGTTTTTCCAGGGGGTGGCACCACGACCTGCCGGGCTGGCCGGGCCGCTGATGGTCATTTGCATACCATTGCAGCGGGCCACTTGCTTGCTCATCCAGGCGGCCTGTTTGGCGACGAACTCCTCCAGGCTCATCTCACCGCTCTGCACCATGTCCAGGGCCTGCTCCCAGATGGCGGTGGTGCCGGGATCGGCAATCGCCCTGGGTACCGCGTCGATCAGGCTGAAGGCCGCCGGTGTGGCAGACAGCGCCTTGCCGTTTTTCACCAGGTAACCACGGTCCAGCAGGCCCTGGATGATCCCGGCCCGAGTCGCCTCGGTACCGATGCCGGTGGTGTCCTTGAGCTTTTGTTTGAGCAGCGGGTCTTGCACCAGTTTGGCGACGTTTTTCATCGCCTTGATCAGGTCGCCTTCGGTAAAGGGCTTGGGCGGCTGGGTCCACAGGTCCTTGAGGTTGACCTTGGCCACAGCGTAATCCTGGCCCTGCACCAGCGCCGGCAAAGGCTGCGGCGCCGGCGCCTCACGGCCTTGGCTCGGGGCCAGCGCTTCGGGCAACGCACGCTTCCAGCCGGGTTCCACCACCACTTTACCTACGGCGCGCAAGGCTTCGCCGGCACAGTCGAAGTCCGCCTGGGTGCGGTCGTATTCGTGATTGGGCAGGAACTGCGCCAGGTATCGGGCGCGGACCAAGGTGTAGACGGCGCGGTGTTTGCCGGTCAACTGCGCAAGATCTTTGCCGGCGCCGGTAGGAATAATGCCGTGGTGGGCGCTGACCTTGGCGTCGTTCCAGGCGCGGGAGCGGCGCTGCGCATCGAGGTGTGGCATCAACGCGCTCACCGCCGGGTCGGCGCGGCCCAGTGCCGCGAGAATCGTCGCCGCGTCGCCATGCTGGCTCACGGGCAGGTAACCGCAGTCGCTGCGCGGGTAGGTGATGACCTTATGGGTTTCGTAGAGGGACTGGGCGATATCCAGGGTTTCCTGGGCGCCGAGCCCGAGTTTCTTCGAGCAGATTTCCTGCAGGGTGCCCAGGTCAAAGGGCAGGGGTGCCACTTCGCGCATGCGTTCGGTGCGCAGCTTCACCAGGCGTGCGCTGGCCGCGTTGCTCATCGCCGTCGCCGCGTGTTGTGCCCGCTCCGGGTTGAGGCAACGGCCCTGGTCGTCACAGATATCGTCGGCGGCGCGCCATTGCGCGATAAAACGCATCTGCTGGTGCAGCAACTCAACATCAATGGCCCAGTAAGCCACCGGGACGAAGTCGGCAATGCTGCGGTCGCGGTCCACCACCAGGCGCAGGGTCGGGGTTTGCACCCGCCCAACGGGCAATACACCTTGATAGCCGGACTGACGGCCGAGCAGGGTAAACAGGCGGCTCATGTTCATGCCGATCAGCCAGTCGGCACGGGAGCGGCCCAGGGCCGAATGGTAGAGGCTGAAGGTGTCTGCGCCAGGCTTCAACGATGCCAGGGCCTTGCGGATCGAGGCATCGTCGAGCGCCGACAGCCACAGGCGCTGGATCGGCCCGCGATAGCGGCAATGCTCCACCAGTTCGCGGGCGATCATCTCGCCCTCGCGGTCGGCATCGGTGGCAATCACCAGTTCCCGGGCTTCCCCCAGCAGGCGCTTGACCGCCTTGTACTGGCTGGCGGTCTTGGGCTTGACCGTCATCTTCCATTTTTCCGGGACGATGGGCAGGTCAGCCAGCACCCAGCGCTTGTACTTGGCATCGTAGGCATCGGGCGGGGCGGTTTCCAACAGGTGGCCGATGCACCAGGTGACGGTGACGTCCGTGCCCAGCCAGCAACCATCGCCCCGGCGCCGGGCGCCGAGCACGGCCGCGATATCCTTGGCCTGGGAGGGTTTTTCACAGAGGAACAGCCGCATGCTCAGCCCATTCGTTACACAGTTGAATGGTCGAAGGATGGGCAAAAGAAGGCAATTGAGCAACCTTTATCTGGATGGATATACAGCAATTTGTGTGGGCGGCGGGAAACCAATGTGGGAGCGGGCTTGCCCGCGATAGGGGGGGTGCCAGTCAGTACATTCATTGACTGACCCACCGCTATCGCGGGCAAGCCCGCTCCCACAAGGGATTTACAGGGTTTGCGGGAGATTAGTTTTTATCCAGATCCACGTTCTTGGTTTCCTTCAGGCACAGCAGCCCGACGATCAGGCTCACCCCGGTAATCACCACCGGGTACCACAGCCCGTAGAAGATATCGCCGGTGTACACCACCAAGGCAAACGACACGGTCGGCAGGAACCCGCCAAACCAGCCGTTACCGATGTGGTAGGGCAAGGACATGGAGGTGTAGCGGATACGCGTCGGAAACAGTTCCACCATCAGTGCGGCGAGTGGGCCGTAGCACATTGCGGCGATCAGGATCAGCGCGACGATCAGCACCACCACCATGGTTTTGTTGACCTGGGCCACGTCTGCCGATTTCGGGTAGCCGGCCAGGGTCACGGCGCCGCGCAGGGCGTCTTCGTCGTAGCCGTCGATGCGCACATCGCCGATGCTGACTTGCACCGCGCTGCCGGCAGGTGCGGCTTCGCTGCTGTAGGGCAGGCCCTGTTTGACCAGGAAGGTCTTGACCTTGTCGCATGGGCTGTCAAACCGCGCCTTGCCCACCGGGTCGAACTGGAAGGTGCAGGTGGCCGGGTCTGCCAGCACGGTGATCGGGGCCTGGCGGCTAGCCTGGTCCATCGCCGGGTTGGTGTAGTGGGCCAGGCCCTTGAAGATCGGGAAGTACAGCGCGGTGGCCAGCAGCAGGCCGACCATCAGTACTGGCTTGCGCCCCCATTTGTCCGAGAGCCAGCCGAAGAAGATAAAGAACGGCGCGCCAATCACCACGCTGATGATCAGCAGCATATTGGCCAGGGCCGGGTCCATCTTCAGGAACTGGGTCAGGAAGAACAGTACATAGAATTGCGCAGCGTAGAAGGTCACGGCCTGGCCGGCGTTGATACTGAACAGCGCAATCAACACCACCTTGAGGTTTTGCCAGTTACCGAACGACTCGCGGATCGGCGCTTTGCTGGCCTTGCCTTCCTCTTTCATTTTCAGGAACGCGGGGGATTCGTGCAGGCTCAAGCGGATCCAGGTGGAAATCCCCAGCAGCACGATGGACAGCAGGAACGGCAGGCGCCAGCCCCAGACTTCAAACTGATCGCCCGTGAAATAACGGCAAGCCAGCACTACCAGCAACGACAGCAACAGGCCGAGGGTCGCGGTGGATTGAATCCAACTGGTGTGGAAGCCGCGTTTGCCGGCGGGGGCGTGCTCGGCGACATAGGTCGCGGCGCCGCCGTATTCACCGCCCAGGGCCAGGCCCTGGAGCATGCGCAGCACCACCAGGATGATCGGCGCGGCGATGCCGATGCTGGCGTAGGTGGGCAACAGGCCCACACAGAAGGTTGCCACGCCCATCAGGACGATGGTGGCGAGGAAGGTGTACTTGCGTCCGATCATGTCCCCCAGGCGGCCGAACACCAGCGCGCCGAACGGCCGCACCACAAAGCCGGCGGCAAAGGCCATCAGGGCGAAGATAAAGGCCGTGGTGTCGTTGACCCCGGCAAAAAATTGCTTGCTGATCACCGCCGCGAGGGCGCCATAGAGGAAAAAGTCATACCACTCGAACACCGTCCCCAGGGACGAGGCGAAGATGACCTTTTGCGACTCCTTGCTGCTGACAGTGGCGCCAGGCATGGCGTCCAGGGGTTGAGCACGTTCTGACATGGGGTAGCCCTCACAGTGATTATTTATTGTTGTTCCACTGTCGGCGCCAACTTCAGCGCCGCTCTTGTCCTGTAGGTGCGAGCAAACTCGCGCCTACAGGTCATGCCGGTGTTGTCTGTTCTCTTTCGGGGGTGAGGTTCCTTGTTTGAGGGGACAGAATCAGTTGCGCGGCTTTTTCCGCGATCATCAAAGTGGGTGAGCAGGTATTGCCGGAGGTGATGCGCGGCATGATCGAGGCATCGGCGATGCGCAGGCCGGGCACGCCGTGCACGCGCAACTGGGCATCGACCACCGCGTCTTTATCCTGGCCCATGCGGCAGGTGCCGACCGGGTGAAAAATCGTAGTGCCGATCCGCGCCGCCGCCTCTTGCAATTGTTCATCGCTTTGCAAGGCCTCACCGGGCAGGTATTCCACCGGGTTGAAGGGGCGCAGGGCCTGGGCGCCGACAATGCGCCGGGTCAGGCGGATGGCATCGGCGGCCACGCGCAAGTCTTCGGGATGGCTCAGGTAGTTGGGCTGGATCAATGGCGGCGTCGCGGGATCGGCCGAGCGGATATCAATGCGTCCGCGACTCTGCGGGCGCAAGTCGCAAACCGACGCAGTAAATGCCGGGAACGCGTGCAGCGGTTCGCCAAAGCGTTCCAGCGACAGTGGTTGCACGTGGTATTCGAGGTTGGCCGAAGTCTGTTCCGGCCCCGAGCGGGCGAAGGCGCCGAGCTGGCTGGGCGCCATGGACAGCGGGCCGCTGCGGTCATACAGGTATTGCAGGCCCATGCCCATCTTGCCCCACACGGAGCCGGCGATCTGGTTCAGGGTGCGGGCGTTTTCCAGTTTGTAGATCAGCCGCAGTTGCAGGTGGTCCTGCAGATTGCCACCGACCCCTGGCAGTTCGTGCAGGACCTCGATGCCCAAGGGCTTGAGGATGCTCGAAGGCCCTATCCCGGAGCGCTGCAGGATGCCGGGCGAACCCACCGCCCCGGCGCACAGGATGATTTCCTTATGGGCTTTCCAGGTCACTACTTGCCCTAGCTGGCGGCCCACCACCGCACTGGCACGGCCGTTTTCCAGGAGTACACGGTCGACTTCCACGCCGGTGAGCACCGTGAGGTTGGCGCGCTGGCGGATGGGCTTGAGAAACGCCTTGGCCGCATTCCAGCGTACGCCGCCTTTCTGGTTGACCTGGAAGTAGCCACACCCTTCGTTATCGCCCTGGTTGAAGTCGTCGATGCTGGCGATGCCACTTTGCTTGGCGGCTTCGCGGAAGGCGTCGAGGATCGGCCAGTGCAGGCGCTGTTGCTCCACGCGCCACTCGCCGCTGTCGCCATGCAGGGGCGAGGCGCCGGCAAAATGGTTTTCGCTTTGCTTGAACAGCGGTAATACATCGTCCCAGGCCCAGCCGGGGTTGCCTTCGGCGGCCCAGCCATCGTAGTCGTTGGCCTGGCCGCGCATGTAGATCATGCCGTTGATCGACGAGCAGCCGCCCAGCACCTTGCCCCGTGGATAGCTCAGGGCACGACCTTGCAGGCCGGGTTGGGTTTCGGTCTTGAAGCACCAGTCGGTGCGCGGGTTGCCGATGCAGAACAGGTAGCCGACGGGGATATGGATCCAGGGGTAGTTGTCGCGCCCGCCCGCTTCAAGCAGCAGCACACGATGGGCAGGGTTGGCGGACAGTCGATTGGCCAGCAGGCAGCCCGCAGGGCCGGCGCCTACTACCACGTAATCGTATTGCGCAGGTGCAATAGTCATCTGGGGTCTCGCTTGTTTTTCTTATTGGCTCCATCCTAGTTGTTAGTTTTCGTCTTAAAAATGTTAGTTTTTACCCAGCTGCTGTGCGTTTTTAAACAGCGCTGCGCTCATGGCCGAGAGGGGAGGTGACATGTTCGACTGGAATGACCTGCGGTATTTTCTTGAGTTGCAGCGCAGCGGGCGCCTGCTCACCGCCGCCCAGCGCCTGAAAACCACGCATGCCACTGTGGCCCGGCATATCGAGGCCATCGAGAAAAGCCTCGGCACTGCGCTGTTTGTGCAGCATGCCCAGGGGTACGAACTGACGCCGTCGGGCGAAGCACTGCTCAAGCATGCCGAAGCCATGGAGAACGTTGCACTGCTCGCCGAAGAAGAGCTGACCCACTCCGCCGCGCCCCTGGGCAAGATTCGCCTGGGGGTCGCCGAAGGCTTGGGGGTGATGTTCCTTGCCAGCCGCATGGGCGGCCTGTTCGAGCGTTATCCGGGGCTGGAAGTGGAACTGGTGGCGGTGCCGCGTTTTGTCAGCATCCTCAACCGCGAGGCGGAGATCAGCATCCACCTGGAGCGCCCTAGCGTCGATCAACTGGTCACGCGCAAACTCACCGACTACCGCCTGGCCCTCTATGCCAGCCGCAGCTACCTGGCGCGTTCGCCAGCCATCGAGAAACGCGAAGACCTGGCCGCCCACGCGTGGATCGACTACGTCGACGACCTGCTATTCAGCCAGGAACTGAAACTCCTCAGCAGCTTTTGCCGCAACCCCCGGGTGGTATTCCACAGCACCAGCGTCATCGCCCAGCACCAGGCGGCGCGCTCGGGGTTGGGGATTGCCGTGTTGCCGTGTTTTGTCGCCGCCGGGGACCCGGACCTGGTGCCGCTATTGCCGGAAGAGGGCATCCAGCGCAGCTACTGGATCAGCTCCCGACGCGAATTGCACAAGTCGGTACGGTTGCGGGTGTTGTGGGATTACGTGGTGGAGTTGTGTGCCAAGGAGCAGGGGCTGCTGTTGGGCGCGTAGCGAAGGGCAAGGGGGATCTACAGAGATCAAATGTGGGAGCTGTCGAGCCCTAGCGAGGCTGCGATGGCGGCGGTACTGCCAGCATTGATGTTGACTGACCTGCCGCCATCGCAGCCTCGCAGGGCGAGACAGCTCCCACATGGGACTGTGTGTGGGCTTAGAGTTTTACTGTCTGGTGTACCTGTTCACCACACGCACGAGCATCGTTGATCATCTTTTCAAACGGCGCGCTGACGATTTCATCATGGCTCAACCAGCGCACTTTCTGGGTCAACCGGTAGTGGTAGCGCAAGCCATCCTTGAGCTGTTCGCCATCGAGTTCCAGGTCATACCACGGCGAGTTGATCTTGCAGCCTTGAACAGGCTTGTCCATCTGCCCGCCGGTCAAGGTAAAGGTGTAGTCGACGGTGTCCGGGTTGCCCATGTACAGGTCGCCCCGTTGCCCGTTGCGGCGGTAGTTGAGCAGGCCGTCCCATTTCTCTTTGAGCGACTGGTCGGTGTAGACGTAGCCTTCGTCGAGTTTTTCCAGGGCGCCCAGGTCGGTCATGCTGGCCTTGACCGTGTAGCTGTCGGGCTGCACGAACCCGGTGGGCTGGCGGGTGACCTGGCAATCGCTGATCTCGCGGCCAAAGTTGTCGCAGATGTTCTGGTCGGTGGCGGTAGCCCCCTGTTCGCGATCAGCCATGCTCAGTTGCATCAGTGGCAGGCGGCTGAAGGTGACGCTGGCGCGGGTCGTGCCGTTGCCCTGTTTGTCGTAATGCACCTGCTTGTCCAGGCGGATGCTGGTGTCAGGGCGTGCCAGGGGGATATGTTCCTCACGCACCCGGCCCTGGGCATCGTTGACCAGTACCCAGCGGTCCTGGATATCGGGCAGGGTCTGGCCTGGAGCGAACACCGGGTTGGTCGGGTCCAGCCACCACACCTGGCCGGCCACTTCGGCGCGCACGATGGCATGGTTGGGCGCACCGGTGCCCGGCACCAGCAGCGAATCCACCACATCCCCACGGCTGACCCAGGCAGTCTCGGCCTTGATCCCGCTGGCCTTGAGCATGGCGGTGAGGAGGATGGACAGGTCCTTGCAGTCGCCATAACCGTGCTGTTCGATCTCCTCCAGGTTAAACGGCACATAGCCGCGATCGGTGGCACGCCAGTCACCCAGGTAACGGTAATGGTCGTTGATGTGCTGCATCAGGCCGGCCACTTGCTGCGCCGGGTCCAAGCCCTTCACCGCAGCTACGGCGGCGGCACTATCAGCCGGCAGCTTGGCCGCGAGGATCTGGTTGTAGCGCTGGGCAAAGCCGCCGAAATGTTTTTGCACATCGAGGCTGCTGCCCACTTCGATCCGTGGGATCAGGCGGATATAGGCGTGGCCCGATTCGTTGATGTAGTTGAGATAGGTCGGCGTCTTTTGCTCGATATCCAGGGTCTTGCGATTGACCGAGGGGGTAATGGTGAAGCCGTCCATCAACTCGGCGCGCCACTCGATCGGCCGTTCCGCGGTGAAGCGCGCCTTGAGCCGGTCGCGCCGCGCATTGCTGGGGCCGAACTGCAGGGCGTAGTGGAACTCGGTCATCAGCGGCTTGGCGGGGTGATGCTCGCGCACGGTGTAGCGGATCTGCGTGCCGACCCGCAGGTTGGGGAATGCCAGGGACGTTTGCTTCAGCCTGGAAAACCCCTGGTCAGGGTTGGGCGCGGTGCGCGTGTCGATCTGTGCTTCGCCAAGCCGCTGTGGCTTGCCGCCGGGCTGGGTGGATTCGGCGTGCAGCACTTCAAAACTATCGCCTTCGGCATAGTTGAAGTCGATTCGCGACAAAATTTCCCGGCCGCTGGGCTTGAGAATGGTGTAGCGGTAGGTGGTGGTGCAATCGGTGCTGGCATCACGGTTGAAGTGGCAGTGCAGCTCGGATTCGTTGGCAAGTGCAGCTTCGGCCATGGGTTGCAACGCGGCATGAGCAGTGTGCGAAACAAGCCCCAGACTGGCGCAAATCAAAGGGCAGTAAAACGAGAAACGGTGCATGGGCGCCTCAGGTGGAACATTGACACAGATACCCTGGCGGGTACCAAGAAGGCGGCAGATGATAATGGATCGCAACACCAAAAACCAGTATTGTCGGACAATAAATATCGCTGAAAGGCCCGAGATAGAGCCTTCGTCTTGGTAAGGGTGGTCAGTCGAGCAGCTCGAAGTCGCTGCTGGCCAGGCGTTCGCCGTTCACCAGCACATGCACCGTATGCCGGCCGGGGTAGTGCTTGCGCGTGGTCATATCGCGGATATGTTGGCCACGCAGCAGCGTATGCCGTTCACCCGCGCCGAGGGTAAAAGCCTTGAGCTTGAACACTTTGGCGGCGCTATGGCCTGCGCTTTTTACATAGTCGATGGCGTAGTCCACCACCAGTTTTTGTGGGGCGCTGGTGGTGGATTCGAGGCTGAACGACAGGTTGATCCGCTCACCCAGGCGAATCACCGGGGGCTCGACCTTGAACTGGTGGATTTTCACCTCGGCCCGCGCCCCGGCCCCCATGATCGTCAGCGCGCGGGTATTGCCCTGCTTGATCAGGCTGCGCAGGGCGTGGCGGGCGATCCAGGCGGTGTGGGGGTTGTCCAGGGACCAGCTTTCGATGACATCCAGCACCCAATCCGGATGGTCCTTGGTGATGTCATTGAGGTGGTTGGCCACGGACTTGCGTACATACAGACTGCTGTCGGCCTTGAGGTTCTCCAGGATCGACGCGCACAGGCGCGGATCGGCCTGCACCTGGGCCAGGCGAAACGACCATGGCAACCTCGGCCGCGAGCCCTCGCTGGCGAGGCGGCGTACGTGCTCGTTGTCATCCAGCGACCATTGCTGCATCACCGCCAGGGTGCGTTGGAAATCCTTGAGCAGAAAGGCCCGCACAGCAAATTCGGCAGAGCCAAATGTGGTGAAGTACTTGAGCGCCGCCATTGAGCGCTGGAAATCATCCAGGCCATAGCTGGCCACATAATGCCCGAGGAACAGGCTGACAAAACCACTGTTCAGGCGCGGGGCCAGGGCATACAAATGTTCGAGGGTTTGCGGATAGTCCAGGGGCATCACTGCGTGCAGGCTTTCACTGACCCGAGCCATGCGCTGCATGACCGACAACCCGGCCAGGTCACGCTTGGCGTGCTTGAGAAAGCCCTTGGCATCGAAGGGCGGGTACACCGCGCTCATCTCATCGGCGATGTGTTGCAGGCGTTCGACGTTGAAGATTTCCTTGAGGGCAGGGGCGCTTTGGTCGGTCATGGGGCAGTCCGCAGGAGAGGGCGATGGTCGGGCTTTTTCAAAGTAGCACCTTACTCAAGGTCGCGAAGCTCAAAATGTGGGAGCCAGCTCCCACAAGGAATGTGCAGGGTGCTCGGTATCTACAGGTACCAGCGATATTCCCGCGCATTGATCTCCTGCTGGAAGGCCAGATGATCCTGGCGTTTGTTTTCGCAATAGACGTCGACAAACTCCGCACCCAAGCCCTCGCGCAGGACCGGTTGTTGCTGCATGGCGCGCACCGCCTCGAGCATTTCCAGGGGGAAGTCATGGCCGCTGGTGCGGTCTTCGTTCAGCGGTGCGATAGGCTCCTGCGCGGCGTCCAGGCCGTGCTCCAGCCCGACCAGGATCGCCGCCAGCACCAGGTACGGGTTGGCGTCGGCACTGGCCAACCGATGTTCGATCCGCAGGTTGCGCGGGTCGGACTCGGGAATGCGCACGCAGGCGTCACGGTCCTCATAGCCCCAGCAGGCCTTGGTGGCCGCATTGACCGTGCCGCCCAGGCGGCGGAAGGCGTTGTGGTTGGGCGAGAAAATCGGCATGCAGTGCGGCAGCAGTGCCAGGCAACCCGCCACCGCGTGGCGCAACGGCTGTTGCTGGTGCGCCGCCAGCAGGTTGTTGCCGGCGGCGTCATACAGGCTCACATGCACATGCATGCCACTGCCCGGATGTTGCAGGTAGGGCTTGGCCATGAAACTGGCGCGATAGCCATGCTTGAGCGCCACGCCACGGGTACTGCGGCAGAACAGGGCGGCCCAGTCGGCGGCGCGCAGGCCATCGTCGAGGTGACCAAAGTTGATTTCAAACTGGCCGGGGCCCAGTTCGGCAGTGACCACCGTAATGTCGATCCCCTGGGCCTGGGCGGTCTGCACCATGTCATCGAGCACCGGCGCAAAACGCGACAGCCGCTCGATATGCAGGGTCGGTTGGTCATCGGGGTCGTCGCTCAACGGGTCGCGGGCAAATTGCGGCAGGCCGTCGTTGAGCTTTTTATCGAACAGGTAGAACTCCAGCTCAAACGCCACTACCGGGTGAATGCCCTTGCGGTGCATGCGTTCCAGGACTTTGGCCAGGACTTCACGGGGTTCGAATTCGATGGGGGCCTCGGTGCCGTCGGAGGTGATCAGCATTTGCCCCAGGGGCTGGGCTTCCCAGCTCACCGGCTTGAGCGTGCCGGGCACCAGGCGGCGGTTGGCGTCGGGGTCGCCGTCATGGAAGCAGTAGTCGCCAATCTTGAACAGACCGCCCTGGGCGCCCAGCAGCACGGCGTTCTGCGGCAGCTTCAGGGGGCTGCCGGCGGCGACTTTTTCCAACATTTCAACCGGGTAGCGCTTGCCGTAGAAACGCCCTGGGATATCCAGGGCGATCAGGTCGACATAACGTACATCCGGATGGTTCTGGCGAAAGGTCCGTACTTCGGCCAGTAACGTGGAGGAATGGCTTTTCACGGGTGACGCTCCTTGGTGTGCCTTAGTTGTAGACCCACAGCACGCGTGCCGGCAGGTCGGTCAGGTTGCCGTAGCGGCAGTGGGCAAAACTGGCGAGGTGAAAGCTGTCGCCGGGGCCGAGAGTCACCGCGTCGGCCTCGCCTTCGACCCACAGCGTCAGGTGGCCTTCGAGTACATAACCGGCCTGCTCGGCGCGGTCGCTCATGGTCTGCTCGCCACTGTTGGCGCCGGGTTCGAGCAGGCTGTCGAGGATCGAAAACGCCCCCTGCATGCTGGGGGAGACGAGGATGTCGGTGATGCCGTTGGCGTAATACACCGTGCGCCGCTCGTTGGGGCGGGTGACCCAGGCCACAGCCTTGGGTTTGGACAGGCTGTAGAAGTAGGTGGTGGGTACGTCCAGCGCATGGCTGATGGCAGTCAGGTCCGCCACGGTGGGGCGCGACAAGCCACGCTCGACCTGGGACAGGAACCCCACGGAGCGCTCGATCTTCTGCGCCAGTTGGGCCAGGGTGAGCTTCTTGTATTTGCGCAGGTCGTGAATCAGGATCGCCAGGGCGTCCAGTTCTTCTTGTTTGTCCATGGGTGCTTCGTGAAATTCTTATCTAAAAATTTCATGAAAAATTACAGGATTAATTTCATGCGCGCAATAGAGAGCCCTTGTAAGAGCCGGCCAGCCAGCTCCTGCAAGGGCCTGTATCACCTCACTCGCGCTCGAAGCTATCGGTCTGGTTGCCATCGGCGTCGAACACATTGACCCGGTTTGGCACCTGGGTATCCCAGATGCTATAGGTCGCTTCGTTGCTGTTGTACGGGAAGCTGTACTGGGTATACGACCCCAGTTTTTTCACCACGCGGTTGTTTTTGTCGATCAATACCAAGCCTTCAAACCCATCCATTTCTGCCGAGGCGAGGTTCTTCTGGAAGGGGTTGAGTTTGCTGTAGGTCACGGGCACGCGCAGTTTGCCGTGTACATCAATGGCGCCATAGCGGCTGCCCTTTTGCACCACCGCCATGCCGTTGGAGAACGGGTTGACGTCATCGAATGGCAGGCTCAAAGGCAGCGCCTTGCCCTGTTCGTTGATAAAGCTGTATTTGCGGCTGCCACGGTCCTGGATCAGCAGGGGCTGGCCCTGGACAAACTGGCCGAAAACGGTCGCGCCGGGAGGGTTGAGTTTCTTCATCTGCAGGTTGTAGACGTCGGTCTGTTTCTGGTCGGCGGAGGTGGCGTAGATAAACTCGCCGCTGCCGTTGATTGCGGAGTAGCGCGGTGCCAACAGCTCCTTGCCGCTCAGGCTCCAGGCGCCGTACAACGAGTTCGAGCCATAGGTGGTCTCGCCAGGGCGGGCGATGAACACGTTGCCGATCACACTGGGGTTGACGTACTTCATGGGCACCACGACCTGTAGCTTCTTCACGTCGTAGACCCCATAGGGGCCGTTGGTTTCACGCTCGACAATCATCAGGTCGTCGTTGACCGCGCTGTCGATGATTTCGAAGGGCAGTTCTTTCAACGTCTGCGTACCCGGTACAAAGGCAAAGTATTTGAACAGCAATTCGCTCCAGCCCTCGCCGGAAGATTTTTCGCCGACCATGATGTGGTACACGCCGGGCATCTCGGTGGTATCAATGCGCTTGAAGCGCGGCTTCACCACCCATTGCCCCTTGCTGTCGATAAAACCGCTGCTTTCGCTGGCGCTGTCGTAGGCGATGTAGCGCTCGCGAGGGGCGGTGCTGCTGTGCATTTCCCAATCAAGGGTTTGGGGTTGGAGCGGGTCCAGCACGTAAATCACGATGCTGGCGGGGGTGTCTTCGAATTGGTAGGTGGCCTGCACGTTACTCAGCTCGCTGTCGGAGCTGGGCAGGTTGCTGGCGAACTGTTCCAGATGATCCTGCACCGCCGCGGCACTCTTGAAGTCGGCGAAGTTGTCTTCCATACGCAGCAGTTCGTTGTAATAGGCCCGCAGGTTGGCCTTTTGTTCGGCGGTGGGCGAGGAATTGGAGCTGTTGCCGCCGCTGTACAGGGTCTTGCCATCGGCCGTCAGGCCCTGGATCACATAGGATTTGTTTTTCGGCGTTGCCAGTTGCAAGGAGGCGCTGGCGTCGCCCAGATGGGTCAGTTGGTACACCTCGCCACCCTCGGCGGTGGCTTTCGGGTGGGCCCGGTCCAGGACGATTTTATTGAAGCCGGGGTAGGCCTGATACGTCAGGGCCAGGCTGATGCGTTCCAGGGGCTTGTTGAGCTTGAGTTCGGCCTGGGTGGTGTCCTGGTCCTGCTCCTCACTGTCCTCATCCTTGATCGCCACCTCGGCGAAGGGCTGCTGCGAGCCGTCGCGAAAGTACAGGGTCTGGATGCGATAGCTGGCTTCGGTCTGCTGATCGGGCAGGGCCCCGCGCTTGAGCACCTCGCGAATCGCCTCGACTTCCAGTTTCAGCCCGGATGCATTGTCGAAGAACAACTGCTGGAACTGCCCCGGTGTGCGCTTGAGGTCGGTCAATGCCGCTTTCAGTTCGGCGGCGGGGAAGGGCACGAACGGCTCCTCATAGTTCAGCTCTTTCTGTTCGCCTGGTGTAGCGGTGGCCGGGCCGACTTCCAGGCGCATGCTTTCGAGCATGGCGATGCGGTTGATGCCGTCGCGCATATCGAGGATCAGGTAATTCAGGCGTTTTTTTGCTTCTGGCAACGGCAGGTCCCGGATGCCATCCACACCGCCCTCATTGAGTTGCGCTTCGCTGTATTCGGGACCGTCAAGCAGGCCGTGGGTGGCGCGGCGGTCCAGCAAGTAATAAGTGGCACCGCCAATCACGGCGATCACGATCAGGGCGCTGGCCAGCAGTTTGGTTCGGGTCAGGGCTGTTTTCATTGTTCTCGGACTCGATGGAGGGCTGGCGCAAGATTAGCAGGCACCGATACCCGTGGCTGTATTGCGGGTGAATGATTGCAGGGCCCTGCTGTCGGAACCTGGGTACGCATTATTTACTGAAGGAATACCCATGAAAGCAACGTCCCTGATTGCCAGCCTGCTGGTTGCCGCCAGCCTGTCCACCGCCAGCGTTACCGTGCAAGCCGAGGACAATCCGCAGAAAACCGTGGAGCCTTCGAACATCAACACCCGAGACTTGAAAGTTGGAGACCGTGCGCCGGATATCCTGGTGCGCAAGGAGTCGGCCCTGGGCGACTGGAAAAAGCGCAGCCTGAAACCGCCCCACGACGACAGCCAGTGGGCGCGGATCAATGATCGTTATGTGCTGGTGAAAATCACCAATGGCACCATCCTCGACATCACCCCTGCCAAATAACGGGTGTGGGGGGAAATGGGCTGATGCCGCTTTCCCCCCCTTCGCTGCGCGCATTTAAAAATTGCATGCACGAATGCATAAAACAGTCTTTTTTGCTGCTCATCCTGAGGTAAGGTAGCTGCGCACGTGTGCTACGACTCTTTTCAGGAAACGAGAGCAGGATGCTGAAAACAATAAAAAACTACCCCCGCAGCGTAAACCTGCTGCTATCGGCCACGCTGGTATTGACCCTGGCCAAGGCGATCACCTTTCCGTACATGGTGATCTACCTGTCCAGTCACTTCGCCCTGGGCATCAGCCAAGTGGGCCTGGTGATCGGCAGCTCGTTGATCGTCGGTTCCCTGTTGAGCGTGTACGGCGGTTTCCTCGTGGACCGGGTCAATAGCTACCGGCTGTTGCTGGGCCTGAGCCTGCTGTTCGTCCTGGGATTCGTCGGCACCTTGCTGGCTCGCGAGCTATGGCTTTTCTACAGTTGCCTGATCCTGATCAACTTGGCGTATGCGGTGATCGATGTCGCGGTCAAGGCCGGCTTTGCCAGCCTGTTGCCGGTCGATGCGCGCAGCGAAGTGTTTTCCATCAAGTACACCCTGACCAATATCGGCTACGCGGTAGGGCCGTTTCTGGGGGCGATGGTGGCCAAGGTCGATATGAGCTTGCCGTTTGTCTTGTCGGTGTTGCTGGGGATGGGGTTCTTCCTGCTGTACTGGCGCTGGGGCGACCGCAGCCTGGCCACGGTGGACGCCGCGCAAAAACCGGTGCCGTTCCTGGCGGTGGGCCGGGTATTGCTGCGCGATCATCGCCTGGTGTGCTTTACCCTCGGCGGCCTGCTCAGTGCCGTGGTATTCGGGCAGTTCACCGCCTACCTGTCGCAGTACCTGGTGACCACCTCGGACGCCGAATACACCTACACCGTGATCAGCGCCATCCTGACCACCAACGCCCTGCTGGTTATCGCCCTGCAATACGTGATCGGTCGGCAGATCAGCCACCGTCACCTGAGCCGCTGGCTGATCTTCGGGCTGGGCATGTTCATGCTCGGGGTGATGGGTTTTGCGCTGTCCACCAGCGTGTGGTGGTGGGTGGTGTCGATGGCGATCTTCACCGTGGGGGAGATCATCGTGTTTCCCGCCGAATACATGTTTATCGACCGCATCGCCCCTGACCATCTGCGCGGCATGTACTACGGTGCGCAAAACCTCTCCAACCTCGGCGCCGCACTGGGGCCGGTGTTGTGCGGCCTGGTGCTGGCCAGCCTGCCGGCGCACTACATGTTCTACATGTTGGCGGGGTTTATCGTGGCCGGGGGGCTGTTCTACTTTATAGGGGCATCGTTGAAGCCGCGCCCGTTGTAGACAAGGCCAAAGCAGCGGAGCTGCGCCCCTGTGGGAGCGAGCTTGCTCGCGATGGCGGTGGGTTAGTCAAGTCACTGTTGGCTGTCTCACCGCCATCGCGGGCAAGCCCGCTCCCACAGGGGTAGGCGTCCCTGCAGAAGGGGTGTTGTCAGATGGAGAGCGCGCCGCCCACGGTGTTGCTGTGCAATTCGTAGCGCAGTTCCTCGACCATCGTTGCGACGTCCTCCGGGGTCTTGAGTTTGTTGACGCTGATCCCGGTGACCACCAGGTCCACGCGGCCGCTCTGGGCGTCAAACACTTTCAAAGTCAGTGACGAGTCGCGGCACAGGGTGAATTCGCAGGTCAGCGGCAACAGGGCTTCTTCGATGCAATTACGCAGTTGGGCCAGGGTAAACATGCCAGCCCCCATCAACGACGACGCAGCAACAGGCCCAGCACCAGGCCCACGCCAGCAACGATCGCCACGGTGGCCAGGGGCTTGCGCTGGGCAAAGTCACCAACAGTGTCCAGCGCATCGCCATAGGTCTGTTGCAATTGGCCGGCCGCCTGGCGCGCTACGCCCTGGGCCTGCAGTTGTTCGTCGTCGGTCATTTCGCCGAGAAAGTCCTGAGCCTTGCCCACGGCTTTTTTCACGCGGCCGGTGACTTGTTCACTGTTCATGCTGCCTCCTTCAAGGGCAAAAAACTCGCCATGACACAGGGCATCAAACCCTGTGCCTACCCTTCAAGGTTAAGCAGCCCATCGCCCGGCAATAAGGCGAATTTGCACTGGTCGCCCTAGTGCATTTGCACCTTATTTCGCACTTTTTGCCCGCCGTTCCCCGGCAAACAACCCGCGTTCCCTGGCCCAGACGATGGCGGCGCTGCGGCTGTGCACGTTGAGCTTGGAGTACACCGTGGCCACATGATTGCGCACGGTATTGGGTGCCAGCTTCAAGCGCGAGGCGATTTCCTTGTCGGCCAGGCCTTCACAAATCAGCCCCAGCACATCCCGCTCGCGGGCGGTCAGGTCGGTGAAGGCGATGGTCGTCAGGTTGGGGCTGTTGACGCTCTTGGCGTTGGCCAGTTTTTCGATCAGGGTCTGGCTGAACCAGGACGCGTCTTTCATCACTTCCTCGATGGCCGACACCAACTCCAGCTCCGAGCGTTTGCGCTCGGTGATATTCATCATCACCAGCAGGTAACAGGTCGTGTCCTGGATGCTCACGGTGTCGGCCGACACCACGCAATCAATCACCTCATTGCCTTTCTTGCGGATTTTCAGGTCCTGGCCGTCGAGGTTGCCGGCTTTTTCCAGAGTGGCGAACAACTGCGTGCAGGCCTCCTTGCTGTCGATGAAGTCGATATCGCTGATGGACTTCCCAATCAACTCTTCGCTGGTGTAGCCGGTGACGCTCATGAACGCGTCGTTGACGTCCACCACCTGCTGATTGTCCGCGTCGCACACCAGGGTCGGCACCGGCGTCAGGCGGAAGGACTTGGCAAACCGCTCCTCGCTCTGGCGCAGGGCGGTTTCGGCCTTGCGCCGGGGCTCAAGGTCAGTGAAGGAAAACAGCATGCATTCCTCATCGTTCATATCCAGCGGCTGGCCGGCGACAATCACCAGCTTGCTGCCGCCTTCGGGCAGCTTCAGCTCGGCTTGCATCTGCGGGATGGTCGCGCCTTCGCCCAGGCGCTGGATTGCCAGCTCCTTGCGCTCGGCCTGTTCCAGCACGTCCAGTTCGTACACTGAACGGCCGATCACCTGGTCGCGGTTGTAGCCGGTCATCTCCAGGAAGCCCTGGTTGACCTTGATATAGCGCAGATCGCTCAAGCGGCAGATCACCGCCGGCGCCGGGTTGGCGTTGAAGGTCTTTTCAAAGCGCTGCTCGGCGCTGGCCCATTCGGTGGCATCGCTCAAAATCAGCACCAGCAGTTCCGGCTTGCCGGCGCTGTCGGTGAGCGCCAGGCTGCGCAGGCGGTGGACCCAGGTGCGGTCGGTGTCGGCGCTGGGCGTGACTTCGACCACCACATCACTGAACTCTTCGCCGTTGGCCACCCGGCTCAGCGGATAGGCTTCCAGGGGCAGCGGGTGATTGTTGCGGTAGCGCAGGGCAAAGCGCTCGGCGTATTCGGCGGTGTTGGCGCCGAGCCCGGCAATGTCATCCAGGCCATGCATGGCCAGTGCGGCTTCGTTGGCCCAGAGAATGCTCTGGTCGATCTCGGCGAGAATCACCCCATCGGACAGTCCGGAAATGATCTGCTGCAATTGGCGGCGATTGGTTTCTTGGGCGAGAACGGCCTGGCTCATGGTTTCTCCAAAATGGCTACATAACGACATCGGCGCCTGCAACAGGGCATGTCTGGCTTGTGTGGAGTACGACAACTGGCCTTGAGCATAGTGCAGACCGATTCAGCTTGACGGGGTGCGAATGCACCAGTCGTCCTAGTGCATTTGTGCCGAGACCGCAGGCGTCGGCCTGGACAAACTGAAGGTCTACTCATTTGTCCAAGGAACGATTATGACCTCCCTCTATGAAACCCATCGCTCGCCTTTTCGTGTGTCCTGGGGCTCGGTACTGGCCGGCAGTGCAATTGCCCTGGTGACCTACCTGGTACTCAGCGTACTGGGCACCGCCATCGGCGCCAGTGCGGTCGACCCCATGGCGGCAGGCAACCCGTTGAGCGGCTTTGGCACTGGCGCCGGGATCTGGCTGTTTGTGTCCACGCTGTTGGCGATTGGCGTGGGCGCCTTTGTCGCCGGCCGCACAGCCCCGGATCGTGGCGGCCTGCATGGTGTCCTGAGCTGGACCATCACTACCTTGCTCACCACGTGGCTGCTGGCGGCATTGGCCACCAGCGTGGTCGGCGCCGCGGGCAATGTCGTAGGCAAAGGCCTGTCGGCGGCCGGTAGCGGCATTGCCGCCGTGGCCCCCGGCATCAGCGACAGCGTCAAGCAGCAGTTGGACGAAAAGGGCATCAGCCTGGATTGGGATAGCCTGCAGGGCGAACTCGACACCTTGCTCAAGCAAAGCGGCAAGGCTGAACTGGATCCGGCTAACGTCGAGCAAACAGCTAACCAGGCAGCGGCAGACGGTCAGCAATCGGCCACTGATGCCGCCACCAACCCGGCCCAGGCCGCGAGCGAACTCAAGCAATGGTTCGAGCGCGTCAAAGCCTCTGGTGAGCCGGCGTTGAATGCGGCCGACAAAGAGGCGCTGGTGAACATCGTCGCCGCCCGTACTGGCAAGAGCCAGGCCGAGGCCAGCCAGATTGTCGAGAACTATGCCCAGGCCTATCAGCAGGCCGTGCAGAAAGTCGAGGAACTCAAGGCCCAGGCCGAACAAAAGGCCCGCGAGGCCGGTGAAGTGGCGGCCAAGCAACTGTCCCGCGCGGCGTGGAGCACCTTGTTGATGTTAGTACTGGGTGCCGCATTGAGCTTTGGCATCGGTCGCCTGGCCATTTCGACCCGCAAAGTGCCCGTGGCTTGATCAAGGCCCATTGATTCGTAACCGCAACACCTTGCGTGAGCGCGTAAACTGTCGGCTTTTTTCGCGCTCACGCAAAGGTATGCTTTTGACCCCGGTAAAAACCACAGCCCTCCTGCTATTCACCACCCTGTTGGCGGCGTGCGGTACCTCACCGCCACGCACCCCTGACGACATCTGCGGCATCTTCCGCGAAAAGGACGACTGGTACGACGCAGCCAAAGTCACCCAGAAGCGCTGGGGTGTGCCGATCCAGGTGCCGTTCGCCATCATGTATCAGGAATCGGGCTTCCGGCAGAACGCCAAGACTCCGCGCAAATACCTGCTGTGGATCATCCCCTGGGGCCGCGTCAGCACCGCTGCCGGCTACGCCCAGGCCAAGGATGAAGTGTGGGGCGACTACCAGAAAAGCACCGGCCGCAACTGGGCCAGCCGCCAGGACTTCGACGACGCGATCGACTTTGTCGGCTGGTACATGGACAAGACCGCCAGCATCAACGGCGTATACAAATACGACGCCTATGGCCAGTACCTCAACTACCACGAAGGCTGGGGCGGCTACCGTAACCGCACCTATGCCAGCAAGGCGTGGCTGTTGCCGGTAGCCGGCAAGGTCAAGGCCCGTTCCGATCTGTATGCGCGCCAGTATGCAGGGTGCAAGGCGGATCTGGAGCGGGGGTTCTGGGGGCGGTTTTGGCGGTGGTTGTAAGGCTGGGAGCGGGTAAGGCTCAAGAGCCTTACCCGGCTGTTTACGCGATCAACCTTCCAACGACGGGCACAATCAGCAAGGTGCTCAACGCCATCGAGATCACATTACCGATATAGGGGTGAAAGTGTGTCGGCAGCCGCCCGGCAATGGCACAGGCCAGCGGCGGCGCGATCAACGCGCCAAGCAACGCACTCGATCCAATCACCATCCAACTCCCGCCATGGGTCAGCACCGCTGCCGGTACGACCGAGACCAGCGGCACGTAGGTGGGATACCAACCGCGCTTGATCCACTGACTGCGCCAGATCAGCACACCCAGAGCCGATGTCAGCGCCTGGGCACCGATCAGTTGCAGCACCAGTCCCGACCCATAGGCGGCACTCAACGGGTTCAAGGCATATGCCAGCAGGACTCCCGCCAGCAGGCCAAGGCTGGCCCACTCATTGCCGAAGAACGGCGCTTCGGAAAAATCGGCCAAGACCCTGCGCAAGCTCCAGCCCAGGCCATAGGTTGGCGGCTTGAGCGGCAATGGTTTGTCTGCGGCGATATAGTCCGAGCGCACCAGAATCGGCACGCGGCGACAGATGACAAAGGCAATCACGCTGCCCGCCGCCATGCCCAGCACGTTACCAATCACCACCGGCAAATCCAGCGGTACACAGACAAAATTGACGATCAGCAAGCACATCGGCGTGACCAGCAGCGCCCCCAACAACGCGCCATTGAGGGTGACCTTCCAACCACCCCCAAACATCAGCACCATTGCTGCCGGCAGTGAAACAAACGCGGCGAAGGTGGGTTGCCAGGTCTCGGCGGTGACCGTCCAACCCCATAACAGGTTGCTCAGCAGCAGGCCCAGCAGGGAACTGGTCACCAACCACGGCCACAGCCCACTGCCGTAGCAAATCGCAAAGCCTTGCCAGCGCTTGCCGGTGCGGCTGGCCCACCAGGCCAGGTATGCACCCGCCAACAACCCGAGGGAGGCAAGCTCATGCTTGTAGAAGGCCACTTCGCTGACATCTCCCAGTACCCAGCGTAGCCAGGCGATGGGGTCGGGAAATGCTGCCACCATATCGCCGTAGCTAGGCCAGGAGCCTTGGTGCGTGAGGACCGTCCAGACAATCAGCGAGATGCTGATGAGCCCCAATGCGATGATCGCCTTATCGACCCGAGATCGCTCGTTCCCAGGTTTCATGAATAAATTTTCCATGACTCGCCCTCCCTTTAGCGTGGCAGGGCGGGGTGCTGGCAATACCCGAGCATCTGATCGTACAGATCATCGCGCCGGTCACGGTGCAGGTCGTTGAGACTGTTCCAGATCGGTGCACTGCGGGCGCTGGTCAGGTCGATATCGGCGAAGAGGATTTCCTGGTGGTTAGCCGACGCCACTTTGCCGATAGGCCAGCCATTGGTCCCGGCAATCAACGAACACCCCAGGTAGCGTGCATCACGCTCCTCACCGATCCGGCTGGCGGCGGCGATAAACACATTATTGACGTGGGCGGCGGTCATGGTCAGGTACGACGCCATGCATTTACCGGCCTCGTCGAACAGCGGCGGCGGCGTCCACACCCAGTTGTTGAGGCTACAAATAATATCGGCGCCTTGCTGGCTGAGGATGCGTGGTACTTCCGGGAACCAGATGTCCCAGCAGATCAACAGGCCAATGCGCCCGATAGGCGTTTCAAACACCGGAAAGCCCAGGTTGCCAGGGGTGAACCAGAGCTTCTCGAGGTTCCATAGGTGGGCCTTGCGGTACTTACCGATCAACCCATCCGGCCCCAGCAATACCGCAGTATTGAATAACTGCCGACCCTCGATCTCATTCAGGCCCGCCACCAGATACACCTGATGGGTGGCGGCAAACGCCATCCAGGCTTGCACACTGGCCCCGCCGGGAACGGGCTCGGCATGCTCGAATGCGTCCTGGCGGCTGCTGAAGAAGTAACCGCAGTTCGACAACTCGGGCAGTACGATCAGGTTAGCCCCACCATTGACCGCCTCGGCAGCCAAGGCCAGGCTGCGATGCAGATTGCTTTCGCGGTTATCCAGGCCGACCTGGGGGTCGAACTGCACGACAGCGACGCGGACAGGGCTTGTTGGTTGGCTCATTGGGGTGTGACCTCTTATTGTTGTGCAACCGGGGTGGTTGATTTTTTATAAGAGGGGAAAAGATGGCTGAGGTTAAGTCAGGCGCTTCTGGCTGAGGCGTAGTCTGGATCCTTAAGAGTGCACTTGCCAAAGGCGCTTGATTCTGGGAAAAAGCCAGCCAGTGTGAACCCAACGAGATCCCCCATGAGCAACGAAGAACTGCAAATCACCGACATCCGCCAAGGCGACGGTAAAGCCGTGGTCAAGGGGGCGCTGATCACCACTCAATACACCGGCACCCTGGAAGACGGTACGGTGTTTGATTCGTCCTGGGAGCGGGGCAAGCCGTTCCAGTGTGTGATTGGCACCGGGCGTGTGATCAAGGGGTGGGACCAGGGCTTGATGGGGATGAAGGTCGGCGGCGTGCGCAAGCTGTTTGTGCCGGCGCATCTGGCGTATGGCGAGCGGGCGATGGGCGCGCATATCCAGCCCCATAGCAATCTGCATTTCGAGATTGAGTTGCTGGAAGTGCTGACGCGCGACGATTGAAGGCTCGGGGTCGCTCAACTGTTCTTGATATGTTTGAAAAAACGTCGGCAGCTCCCACAACTATTTGTTCTACCGTTCGCCGATCTCTCCTTGAATGCCGGGTATCGCTGCTGATACTGTACAAAAATACAGTATCCGGTAGCCCGCCATGCAGTTGATCGAAAAACTCAGCATCCTCGCCGATGCGGCCAAGTACGACGCGTCTTGCGCCAGCAGCGGGGCGCCCAAGCGCACCTCCGAGGGCAAGGCCGGGCTGGGTTCGAGCGATGGCATGGGCATCTGCCACAGCTACACACCCGATGGGCGCTGTGTGTCGTTGCTCAAGGTGCTGCTGACCAATTTCTGCCTCTACGACTGCCAATACTGTGTCAACCGCCGCTCCAGTGACGTGCCCCGTGCGCGGTTCAACCCGGAGGAGGTGGTGAGCCTGACCCTGGACTTCTACCGGCGTAATTGCGTCAGCGGGCTGTTTCTCAGTTCGGGGATCATTCGTTCGGCGGACTACACCATGGAGCAACTGGTGCGGGTCGCCAAGTTGCTGCGTGAGGAGCATGACTTTCGCGGTTATATCCACCTCAAGACCATCCCCGAAGCGGATCCTGCATTGATTGCCGAGGCCGGGCGGTATGCCGATCGCTTGAGCGTGAACATTGAGTTGCCCACCGATAAAAGCCTGCAGATCCTCGCGCCGGAGAAACAGATCGGTTCGATCAAGCAGGCGATGCAGACGATTTTCACCGGCGAGCAAACCGTGCTCAACGAGCCCCGGGCACCGCGGTTCGCCCCGGCCGGGCAAAGCACGCAGATGATTGTCGGCGCCGATGACACCGACGACAGCACCATCCTGCACGGTGCCGAGACGCTGTATGGCAACTTCAAGTTGCGCCGGGTGTACTACTCGGCGTTCAGCCCGATTCCCAATAGCCCGAAAAGCGTGCCCCTGGCGGCGCCGCCGCTGATGCGCGAGCACCGTTTGTACCAGGCCGATTTCCTGCTGCGCAGTTATGGCTTCCGCGCCAACGAACTGTTCGCGGGGCCGGGGGATCTGGCGTTGGATATCGACCCGAAGCTGGCCTGGGCCCTGGAGCATCGCGAGGTGTTCCCGCTGGACCTGAACCGTGCCGAGGCGACGTTGATCGCACGTATCCCGGGGATTGGCCTGCGTACCACCGAACGCCTGGTGGAGCTGCGCCGGCAACGCAAGATCCGTTTTGAAGACCTGGCGCGTATGCGCTGCGTGTTGACCAAGGCCAAGCCGTTCTTCATCACCAGCGACTACCACCCCCAGCAGGCGGAAAGCACCAGCGTGCTGCTGCGCGAGCAACTGCGCGACCGCCCGCAACCGCAACAGATGGGGTTATGGGGATGATCAGCCTGGAATGCGACAACCTGTTCAGTACCTGGCGCGAGCAGGCGCGCTGGCTGCTCAGCCATCAGATCGACCCCAGCCATGTCAGTTGGGGCGAAGTGGAAGTGGCGGACCTGTTTGCCACCGATGAACACTACCCCACGCACAATGGCCCGTTCCAGGCACGCATTCCCAAGGCGCTGCTGGAGCTGCTGGAAAGTGCCGCCTGTTACCACGGTGAGCAGCGCTGGAGCCTGCTGTATGAAGTGCTGTGGCGCGTCAGCCATGGTGACCGCACGGCGATGATGGCGGGGGATCAACTGGGCAGCGAGTTGCAACGGCGGATCAAGCAGGTAAGGCGTGAGGCCCACCATCTGCATGCGTTTGTGCGTTTTATCGCGCTGCCGGCGGCGGCGGGGCCGGAGTTGCCGGAGTACGTGGCCTGGCACGAACCGGCCCACGATATTTTGCACAGTGCCAGCCAGCATTTTGTCGGGCGCATGGGCCGTCATCGCTGGATGATCGCGACGCCCCTGGATGGGGTGTATTACGACGGTGAGCAGTTGATTCATCAACGCCAGTGCCCGGAGCAATGGCAGCAGTTGGCGCAGAATGTCGAAGATCCACACAGTGCCATGTGGCTGACCTATTACAGCCATATCTTCAACCCGGCGCGGTTGAATCCCAAGGTCATGGAGGGGCACCTGCCGAGCCGGTTCTGGAAGAATTTGCCGGAGGGTAAGTTGATACCGGGGTTGATCAGCGAGGCGCGGACGGGGAAGCAGCGGGATGGGCAGGCGAAGCTGATTGGTGAGCGCCCCGGCAAGCGGATTTCAGGCGGGCACGGTTAAAACATGTGGGAAGCATATGGGAAGCATATGGCGGGCTGGCTTGTGTGGGAGCTGGCTTGCCTGCGATAGCATCACCTCGGTATAGCTGATAGACCGAGGCGTCTGCATCGCAGGCAAGCCAGCCCCCACACCAGCCCACCCGCCCACATCTGATCTGCATCGTGTGAGGCGATGGGGTTCAGGCCAACTCAGTCGCGGTGTTTTTCACCACCGCCAGCTCCGGATGGGCCACCAGTTTGTCGATGTGCAGCTCATCATTGTTCAACCAGGTTTCCGTCAGCACGCGGTAGTGCTCCATGTCCCGGCAGCGCATGCGCAGGCTGTAGTCGAAGGGGCCACTGATCAATTGGCACTCGAACACCTGTGGGCAGGCTTTGACGCAGGCTTCGAAGGCTTTTTGCGCCGAGCGCCCGCTCTGGTTCGACAAGGCCACCAGTACCAGCAAGGACAACCCCGGCGAGACCATTTGCACATCAATGATCGCGCCGTAGCCGCGAATCACCCCGCGCCGCTCCAGCTTGCGCACCCGCTCCAGGCAGGGCCTGGGCGTCAGGTGCACCAGCGAAGACAGCTTTTCGTAGGTGATACGCCCCTGATGGCGCAAGACATCAATGATGGCTTCATCAATGCGATCCAGCACTGGGGTGGAATGGGGTCCGTTGGCCTTGGTATCCATGGTCGATTCTGTGTTCACTTCAAGCGGTTGGAGAGAAATTGCTGCAAGCGTTCGCTGGTCGGATGGTCGAGGATCTCGGCGCTGCCTTGTTCTTCGACACGGCCCTGGTGCAGGAACAGCACCTGGCTGGAGACTTGCCGGGCAAAGCCCATTTCGTGGGTGACCATAAGCATGGTACGACCTTCCTCGGCCAACGTCTGTATGACTTTGAGGACTTCTCCTACAAGCTCCGGATCCAGCGCCGAGGTCGGTTCATCGAACAGGATAATCTCCGGCTCCATGGCCAGGGCCCGGGCGATGGCCACGCGCTGTTGCTGGCCACCGGAGAGAAACGCCGGGTATTGATCGGCGACCCGGCCCGGCAGGCCGACTTTATCCAGGTACATCCGCGCGCGTTTCTCCGCCTCGGCGGCACTGACGCCCAACACCCGGCGTGGCGCCATGCAGATGTTTTCCAGCACGGTCATGTGGCTCCACAGGTTGAAGTGCTGGAACACCATGGCCAGGCGCGTGCGCAGGTTCTGCAGTTGTGCCTGGTGCGGCGCCTGCACCCCGGCGCGACCCTGACGCATTTCAATGCTGATGCCGTCCAGGGTGATTACCCCGGCGTCGGGCTGTTCGAGGAAATTGATGCAGCGCAGCATGGTGCTTTTGCCGGAGCCGCTGGCGCCGATCAGGCTGATCACATCGCCCTTGCTGGCGTTGAGCGAAACCCCCTTGAGCACTTCGTGGTCGCCGTAGCTTTTATGCAGGTCTTCGACTTTGAGTTTGACGTTGGCGCCGGCCGCCACCACGTTCGGGCGGGGCGCGGCAGTGTGTGTGGGATGAGCGGCCAGGGCCTGTGCGGACTGATTCATGGGTTAGCCTCGGGTCGGGACAAGAAAGCGCATCCAGCGTCGTTCGGCCAGTCGGAACAGGCCCACCAATGCGAAGGACAGCAGCATGTACAGCAGCGCAGCAATGCCGAAGGCCTGGAACGTGAGGAACGTTTCGGCATTGGCGTCACGGGCCACCTTGAGGATGTCGGCGATGGTTGCGGTAAATGCCAGGGACGTGGCGTGCAGCATCAGGATCATTTCGTTGCTGTAGGCCGGCAATGCGCGGCGCAGCGCGGCGGGGATCACCACGAACAGGTTCATCCGCCAGCCGTGCAGGCCGTAGGCCCGCGCGGCTTCAATTTCGCCATGGGGAATATTGCGAATGGCCCCGGCGAAGATTTCCACGGTATAGGCGCAGGTGTTGAGCACAAAGGCCAGCAGCGTGCAGTTCAAGGCATTGCGGAAAAACTGATTGAGCAGGGCGTTATCCTGCACCACTTCCAGGCTGTACAGGCCGGTGTAGCAAATCAGCAACTGGATATACAGCGGCGTGCCACGAAACAGGTAGGTGTACACCTCCACCGGCCAGCGTAGCCAGAAGTGCTCGCTGACGCGGGCGATTGCCAGGGGGATGGACAGGAAAAACCCGAGGATCACCGACACGATAAACAGCCACAAGGTCATGGCCACCCCGGAAAACCCAGAGCCATCGGTCCACAGGTACGCCAGGCCATATTGCTGGATCAGTTCGATCATCGCGCCACCCCTTTGATGCCGACGTTGTAGCGCCGTTCCAGGCGTTTGAAGATGCGGTTGGAGAGGGTGGTGATCACCAGGTACACCAGGCCCGCAAGGATCAGGAAGTACAACGGGTCATTGGTGGTCTTGCCGGCGTTCTGCGCGGCCTTGACCAGGTCCGCCAGGCCGATGATAGACACCAGCGCCGTGGACTTGAGCAGTACCAGCCAGTTATTGCCCAGCCCCGGCAACGCAAACCGCATCAATTGCGGGAACATCACCAGCCGAAACCGCTGCCAGCGGCTCAAACCGTAGGCGGTCGCTGCTTCCAGTTGGCCCACCGGCACACTGAGCATCGCGCCGCGAAAGTTTTCGGTGAAATACGCACCGTAGATAAAACCCAGGGTGATCACACCGGCGGTGAAGGGATCAATTTCGAAGTAGTTCCAGCCAAGCATCTCGGTCAAGTCATTGAGCCACAGTTGCAGGCTGTAGAAGATCAGCAGGATCAGTACCAGGTCCGGCACGCTGCGGATCAAGGTGGTGTAGAGGGTGGCGGGGATGCGCAACAGTTTATGGCTGGACAGCTTGGCACCGGCGGCGATCAGGCCCAGGCTCAGGCTCAGGACCAGCGCGAGGAACGCCAGCTTGATGGTCATCCAGGCACCCTGGGCCAACAGCGGGCCGAAGCCTTGCAGGTTGAGGAGTTCATTCACGGGAAAGTCTCGATAGAACCGGTAGGAACCTGCCGCAAATGGCGGTGTTTATCGCACCGCCAGCGCTGGCAAGCCGGCTCCTACAGGGGATAGGGCGGGGGATTACTCGTGATAGATATCTTCGTCACCGAAGTACTTCTTCTGGATCAGCGCGTAAGTGCCATCGGCCTGGATGGCTGCGATGCCCTTGTTGATCAGCGCCAGCAGTTCCTGGTCGTTCTTGCGCAGGCCCATGGCAATGTCCAGCGGCAAGGTCGGGTCCTTGAAGGCCGGGCCGGATTGGTAGTCGGCGCCTTCAGGCTTGGACAGGAAGTTGAGCTGGGCTTCGAGCTTGTCGGTCAGCGTCGCGTCGAGGCGGCCGTTTTGCAGGTCGGCATAGTTCTGGTCCTGGGACTGGTATGCCTTGACCTGGGCACCGAGCTTGGCCAGGTGGGCGCGGGCATAGGCTTCCTGCAGCGAGCCCTGGAGCACGCCGACCTGTTTGCCCTTGAGGGATTCGGGGGTGTCGCCGAAACCGGCGCCCTTGCGGGTGATCACCGAGGTGGGGCTGAGGAACAGGCGATCGCTGAAGTCGATCTGTTTTTGCCGGGCCGGGGTCACGGCCATGGAGGACATGATGGCGTCGAACTTGCGCGCACGCAGCGCCGGGATCATGCCGTCGAACTCGTTGTGGACCCAGGTGCACTTGACTTCAAGCTTGGCGCAGATAGCGTTGCCCAGCTCAATGTCGAAACCTTGCAGGCTGCCGTCGGCGGCCACGGATTCAAAGGGTGGGTACTCGGGGAACACGCCGAAACGGATTTCTTTCCATTCCTGGGCCTGGACGGCGGTGGCGCACAAAGGCAGGAGCAGCGCGGCGACGAGTGATCGGAGCGGAGTCATGGTGTTTTCCCTATATTTTGTAATTGATGTCAGGGCAGTAGAAAGGGTGCGGCATGCATTCATTTGCTGACTCTTTGGTCGCGCTCAGAATGCTTCATGATGGTGCGTTTTTTGTGTCGTTTACCTAGTCCTTCGCATGCGGAATACGCTGTTAAAACGCGGATTGCAGCAGAATCGGCTGCGGCACCCTGTATATCGGCTTTTCAAACCGCGGTTTAGGGCCCGCCGCTTGCGCAAAGCGGCAGGCCAGAGCGGTTTCAGGCGCGCTTTTTATGCTGTGCGGTTGGTCGCTGGGCCAGGCGGGCGAACAGGTCCTTGGGGTCGGCCAGGTCCGGTACCAGCTCCAGCTCGCTGCCCACGTCCAGGGCCTTGGCCACATCCAGTACATAACGCAGGGCCGAATAGTCTTCGAGGGCAAAACCTACCGAGTCAAACAGGGTGACCTGGCGCGCATTTTCCCGGCCCGGCTTCTGGCCGTTGATCACTTGCCACAGCTCGGTGACCGGCGAATCCTCAGGCATATGCTGGATTTCGCCTTCGATACGGCTTTGTGGTTCGTACTCGACGATCACCCGCGCGCGCTCGACGATGCGCCGGTCCAGCTCGGTCTTGCCGGGGCAGTCGCCGCCCACGGCATTGAGGTGCATGCCGGGCTCGATCATGTCGTCGGTAAGGATGGTGGCGTAGGCCTTGTCGGCGGTGACGGTGGTGACGATATCGGCGCCTTTCACCGCTTCGGCGACGCTACCCGCGAGGGTCAGCTTGATCGCCGGGAAGGCCTTGAGGTTGTTCGCCAGCTTGTGCATGGCCTGGGTATCTATATCGAACAGGCGGATCTCATTGATGCCCAGCAAGGTGTGGAATGCCAGGGCCTGAAACTCACTTTGCGAGCCATTGCCGATCAGCGCCATGCTGCGACTGTTGTCCCGTGCCAGGTAGCGCGCAACCAGGGCCGAAGTGGCGGCAGTGCGGATCGCCGTGGTCAGGGTCATCTCGCTGAGCAGCACCGGTTTGCCGGTATCCACATCCCCCAGGGCGCCGAACGCCATGACCGTGAGCATGCCGCTCTGGGTATTTTTCGGGTGGCCGTTGACGTATTTGAAGGCATACAGCGAAGCATCCGAGACCGGCATCAGTTCGATCACGCCCTCGGGCGAGTGGTTGGCCAGGCGCGCGCATTTTTCGAAGTCATTCCAGCGCAGGTAGTCGGCGCGGATGTACTCGGCCATCTCGGTGATGCAGGTTTGCAGGCCTTTTTGCGATACCAGGTAGCTGAGGTCGTTGACGTCGATATAACGGGTCATGGAAAAACTCCTTATTGGAATGAGGCGCGGGCCGGAAGATGCACTTCGGCCAACATGCAGCGGGCACTGCCGCCGCCGATGCGTTCGATGTTGTCGATATTCACCACGACTGGGTGGGTGTGGCGTTCCACATGCAGGCGCTGCGCCGGCTTGAGCGAGCGCCAGGCGCTGGCCGACATCACCAGCAGCGGCTGGCCGTCGCGGTCGTGGAGTTCCAGCATGTTGCCGGCGAAGGCTTCCAGTTGGTCGAAGTCCAGGGCCAGGATGTCTTTGCCTGTGTCGCGCAGGGAGCGTTCCAGGCCCTGGCGTTCTTGGGTTTCGGGCAGCGCGTCCAGGCACACCACCGACAGGTCGCGGCCGACGCTCATCATCACGTTGCTGTGGTAGATCGGTGCGTGATGGCGGTCGACGGCGTGGAAGGCGCAGACCTGATAGTCCAGGCGCTCGGCAAACTGGCGCAGGGCATCGTGATGGGTGCGCCCGGAGTGGCAGGCGTAGCTGATGCGGTGCTGGCGGTCGAGGACCATGCTGCCAGTACCTTCGAGGAACATGTTCTGTTGTTCCAGGTGGCTGAAGTCGATGGTGTCTTTGATTGCGAAGCGCTGCTCCAGTACTTGCAGCACGCCTTTATCGCGCTCCAGGCGGCGGTTCTGGCCCTCCATCGGGTACAGCACCAGGCTGCCGTCGGCATGACTGCTCCACCAGTTATTGGGGAAGATCGAATCCGGGGTATGGGGCGCGGGTGTGTCCTGCACCACCAACACTTCCACACCATGCTGGCGCAGGGTGTCGACATAACCGTCGAACTCCTCCAGCGCTTTTTGCTGTGCGGCCACCGGATCGACGGGCGCGCGCTGGAAGCGGTTGTTGATCGCGGTGTCCGGGTTAAAGGCAAAGTGCGCCGGGCGGATCATCAGGACGGTATTGGTGGTTTGCATGGGGGCACGAGTCCATGGGGTTGGGCATTGAGGCTATTTTGTGCGCTCTGGCCGCAGAATCCCGGCTGAAACAGGGGAGCAGCCCAGCCGGGAAAGCTGAAAAGAGGGGTATGGCAGCCGAATCGGCTGTCAGGGGGCGCTCAAACCTGTAGGAGCCGACTTGTGTGGGAGCTGGCTTGCCTGCGATAGCATCAGCGCGGTGTGGCGGACACACCGAGGCGCCTGCATCGCGGGCAAGCCCGGCTCCCACACAAGCCCACACATGGGTATTGTGGTGGCTGTCATTACGTCACCCGTCAGGAGGAGTCATGTCTACCGCCGTCCGCCTCGCCCAACCCACCGATGCCGAAGGCATCAGCCAGGTCATCCTGGCGGCCCTGCGCAGCAGCAACGCCCGTGACTACCCGGCGGATGTGATTGCGCGGGTGGCGAGCAACTTCACGCCGGAGGCGGTGCTGCAATTGCTCACGCGGCGTACCGTGCTGGTTGCACTCCAGGATCAAGAAATCGTCGCGACCGCCGCCTTGGACGCCAATGTGGTGCGTTCGGTGTTCGTCAACCCGGTGCTGCAAGGGCAGGGCATCGGCCGCCAACTGATGGCCGATATCGAACAGCGGGCCCGTGAGGCTGGGGTCACGGTATTGAGCGTACCGTCGTCCCTCACCGCCGAGCCGTTTTATACCAAGCTGGGGTTCCAGACCGTGCGGGATGTGTACCACGGCAACGAGCGCACCCTGGTGATGGAGAAAGTATTGTCGTCTCGCCACCCCATCGGCGTGTATCGCGACCGTTTGCATCGGGCCCAGGTCGCGGCGTTATGGCAGACGGCGTTTGGTTATGACACCCCACATAACCGGCCGGAACTGGCGATTGATAGAAAGCTTGCGGTGGAGGACGGGCTGTTCTTTGTCGCCACCCACGGCAAGGCCGTGATCGGCACCTTGATGGCAGGTTACGACGGGCATCGGGGTTGGTTGTATTCGGTGGCCGTGCATCCGGACTATCGCCGGCAAGGCCTGGGCGCGTCGTTGGTGCGCCATGGGGAACAGGCGTTGATCGCCCTCGGCTGCCTGAAGATCAACCTGCAGATCAATCTGAGCAACGATACGGTGGTGGGTTTCTACGAAGCACTGGGGTATGGCGTGGAGCCGAGGATCAGCATGGGCAAGAAGATTGCGCAGAACCTGCCCAAATCCTGAAACCACCCGTAAGCAAATGTGGGAGCGGGCTTGCTCGCGAAAGCGGTGGGTCAGTCACTGATGACGTTGACTGATCCACCGCTTTCGCGAGCAAGCCCGCTCCCACATTTTGTTGCGCAGCGGGGCTTAGACCTTGACGATCCAGCCAGCTGGCGCTTCAACGTCGCCGGACTGCACACCGGTCAGCTCTTTGTAGAGCTTCTGGGTCACTGGGCCGACTTCTTTTTCGCTGTAGAACACGTGCAGCTTGTCTTTGTACTCGATCCCGCCGATAGGCGTGATCACTGCCGCCGTACCACAGGCGCCGGCTTCCTTGAAGTCTGCCAGCTTGTCGATCAGCACGTCGCCTTCGACCACGTCCAGGCCCAGGCGGGTCTTGGCCAGTTCGATCAGCGAAAGGCGGGTGATGCCTGGCAGCACCGACGGCGAGTTCGGGGTGACGAACTTGTTGTCGTGGGTGATCCCGAAGAAGTTGGCCGAACCGACTTCTTCGATTTTCGAGTGGGTGGCCGGGTCCAGGTAGATGCAGTCGGCAAAGTTGGCTTTTTTCGCCAGGGAGCCGGGCATCAGGCTGGCTGCGTAGTTGCCACCGACCTTGGCGGCGCCGGTGCCGTTCGGCGCGGCGCGGTCGTAGCCGGAGATCAGGAAGTTGTGCGGGGTCAGTCCGCCCTTGAAGTAGGCGCCGACCGGGATGCAGAAGATCGAGAAGATGAACTCGGGCGCGGTACGCACCCCGATGTTGTCACCGGTGCCGATCACGAACGGGCGCAGGTACAGCGCGCCGCCAGTGCCGTACGGCGGGATGAACCGCTCGTTGGCGCGGACCACTGCCTTGCACGCCTCGATGAAGGCTTCGGTCGGCACCTGCGGCATCAGCAGGCGGGCGCAGCTGCGTTGCATGCGGGCGGCGTTCTGGTCCGGGCGGAACAGGTTGATCGAACCGTCCTTGCAGCGATAGGCCTTCAGGCCCTCAAAGCACTGCTGGCCATAGTGCAGGGCGGTGGAGCCCTCGCTGATGTGCAGCACGTTGTCTTCGGTCAGGGTGCCTTCTTGCCAGGCGCCGTCTTTCCAGGTCTGGAGAAAACGCTTGTCGGTCTTGATGTAGTCAAAACCCAATTTGTCCCAATTGATGCTTTCGTTACCCATGACACCCTCTATCTCTTTTCAACCGCCTGGTCGAAGGCAGGCTTTTGGTTTATTTCTGGATGGGCGCAACAATACTTCATTCTTGGCCTGTGTGGGAGCGGGCTTGCTCACGAGAGCGGTGGGTCAGTCAACGCCTCTGACACTGACACATTGCTATCGCGGGCAAGCCCGCTGCCACAGTGGGTCAGAGGTGCAGGGCATGCCCCAGCGCCCGCAGCGCCGCTTCCTGCACGGCTTCACCGAGGGTCGGGTGGGCATGAATGGTGCCTGCCACATCCTCCAGGCGCGCGCCCATTTCCAGGCTCAGGCCAAAGGCCGTGGACAGTTCGGACACGCCAACCCCCACGGCCTGCCAGCCAACAATCAGGTGATTGTCGCGGCGTGCCACCACCCGCACGAAGCCGGTCTTGGACTCCAGGGTCATGGCCCGGCCATTGGCCGCAAACGGGAAGCTCGAGACAATGCAGTCCAGGCCCGCAGCCTTGGCTTCGTCCGGGGTCTTGCCGACCACCACCAGTTCCGGGTCGGTAAAGCACACCGCCGGGATCGCCGCCGGGTTGAACTCGCGGGATTTACCGCTGATCAGCTCCGCGACCATTTCGCCCTGGGCCATGGCCCGGTGCGCCAGCATCGGCTCGCCGCTCAGGTCGCCAATGGCCCACACATTGCGCATGCTGGTCTGGCAACGACTGTCGATCTGGATTGCCGCGCCGTTCATCGTCAGGTTCAAGGCTTCCAGGTTCCAGCCCTGGGTGTTGGGTTTGCGACCGACGGCAACCAGCACCTGGTCGGTGCCGAGGGCCAGGGTCTCGCCATTCGGATCGCGCACTTGCAGGCTGCCACCTTCAAAACCCGTCACGCTGTGCTTGAGGTACAGCTTGACCCCCAACTGCTTGAGGGATTCGGCGACCGGCTGCGTCAGCTCGGCGTCGTAGGCCGGCAGGATGCGGTCCTGGGCTTCGACCACGCTGACCTCGGCCCCGAGTTTGCGATAGGCAATCCCCAGTTCCAGGCCGATATAACCGCCACCCACTACGATCAAGCGTTTTGGCACACGGCTCGGCGCCAAGGCTTCGGTGGACGAAATGATCGGCCCGCCAATCGGCAGCATTGGCAGGTTGACGCTTTTCGAACCGGTGGCCAGCAGCAGGTGCTCGCACTGGATGCGTTGGCCGTCCACGTCCACGGTCTTGCCGTCGACGATCTTGGCCCAGCCGTGGATCACCTGCACTTTGTGCTTTTTCAGCAGCGCGGCAACCCCGGTGGTCAGGCGGTCGACAATGCCGTCCTTCCACTCGACGCTCTTGCGGATATCCAGGGTCGGCACATCCACTTCGATGCCCAGGGCCGAACCCTGGCTGTGGTGCACGGTTTGCTGGAACTGCTCGGCAACGTGGATCAGGGCCTTGGACGGAATGCAGCCGATATTCAGGCAGGTACCGCCCAACGCCTGGCCTTCTACCAGGATGGTCGGGATGCCCAGTTGGCCGGCGCGAATCGCCGCCACATAGCCGCCCGGGCCGCCGCCGATAATCAGCAGCGTGGTATGCAAAGTCTGAGTCATGCCCTTACTCCAGGAACAGGCTGGCGGGTTGTTCGAGCAGGCCACGGATGGCCTGGATGAATTGCGCCGCGTCCATGCCATCGACCACCCGGTGATCGAAGGAGCTGGAGAGGTTCATCATCTTGCGGATCACGATCTGCCCCTTGATCACCATTGGTCGCTCGACGATGCGGTTGACGCCGACAATCGCCACTTCCGGCAGGTTCAGCACCGGGGTGCTGACAATTCCGCCCAACGCGCCGAGGCTGGTCAGGGTGATGGTCGAGCCCGACAGTTCGTCACGGCTGGCCTTGCCATTGCGCGCGGCGTTGGCCAGGCGGGTGATTTCTTCGGCGGTGCCCCACAGGCTGCGTGCCTCGGCGTGACGCACCACGGGCACCATCAGGCCGACATCGCTCTGGGTGGCGACGCCCACATGCACCGCGCCAAGGCGGGTGATGACTTGGGCTTCGTCGTCATAACGCGCGTTGATCTGCGGGAAATCGCGCAAGGCCACAACCATCGCGCGCACCAGGAATGGCAATAACGTCAGCTTGCCGCGGCTGGCGCCGTGTTTTTCATTGAGGTGTACGCGCAAGTCGTCGAGGGCCGTCACGTCGATCTCTTCGACGTAGCTGAAATGTGCGGCGCGGCGCGTGGCGTCCTGCATGCGCTGGGCGATCTTGCGGCGTATGCCGATCACCGGGATCTGCTCTTCGTCGTTACGCTCGGCATACGGGTTGGCGCCGGCCGAGGCGCGGGTGCTGCCCTGTTGCAGATAGGCGTCGAGGTCTTCATGCAGAATACGCCCGGCCGGGCCCGAGCCCTGGACCAGGCGTAGCTGGATCCCGGCGTCCAGCGCATGCTTGCGCACGGCGGGCGAGGCCAGCGGGCGCTCATTGGCGTCGCGGGCCACCGGTGCCTGGGCGGCCACCACCGGCTTGGCGGCCGGTTTGCTTTCAACCGCAGGAGCCTTGATTTCGGCTTTTGAGGCCGGCGCGGCTTCTTCAACCACCGCCGACAACGCCGACTCCCGGGTATTGCCCGCGCCTTCGACTTCAATGCTGATCAGGATACTGCCCACGGCCATGACTTCACCCGGCTCGCCGCCCAGCGATATCACCTTGCCATGGACCGGCGAGGGAATATCCACCATCGCCTTGTCGGTCATCACATCCGCTAGCACCTGGTCTTCCACGACCATATCGCCGACCTTGACGTGCCATACCGACAACTCAACCTCTGCGATGCCTTCGCCAATGTCCGGCATCTTGATAACGTGCGTGCCCATTCAGACCTCCATGACCCGTTGCAAAGCCGCGCCCACACGGGTCGGGCCAGGGAAATACGCCCACTCTTGCGCGTGGGGGTAGGGGGTGTCCCAGCCGGTCACACGCTCGATAGGCGCTTCCAGGTAGTGGAAGCAGTGTTCTTGCACCAACGACACCAGCTCGGCACCAAAACCGCAGGTCCGGGTGGCTTCATGCACCACCACGCAACGGCCGGTCTTTTTCACCGACTTGACGATGGTTTCCAGGTCCAGCGGCCACAGGCTGCGCAGGTCGATGACTTCGGCGTCGATGCCGGTTTCTTCGGCGGCCACTTGCGACACGTACACGGTGGTGCCGTAAGTCAGCACCGTGACGGCCGAGCCTGGACGCACGATGGCAGCCACATCCAGCGGCACCGTGTAGTAGCCGTCCGGCACCTGGGCTTGCGGGTGTTTGGACCACGGGGTCACCGGGCGGTCGTGGTGGCCGTCGAACGGGCCGTTGTACAGGCGCTTGGGCTCGAGGAAGATCACCGGGTCATCGTTTTCGATGGAGGCGATCAGCAGGCCCTTGGCGTCATAGGGGTTGGACGGCATCACCGTGCGCAGGCCGCAGACCTGGGTGAATACCGCTTCGATACTCTGGCTGTGGGTCTGGCCGCCGTAGATGCCGCCGCCGCAGGGCATGCGCATGGTCAGCGGTGCAGTGAACTGGCCGGCCGAGCGATAACGCAGGCGCGCCGCTTCCGAGATGATCTGGTCGGTGGCCGGGTACACGTAGTCGGCGAACTGAATCTCGGCCACCGGGCGCAGGCCATAGGCACCCATGCCCACGGCCACGCCGATGATGCCGCTTTCGGAGATCGGCGCATCAAACACCCGCGAGGTGCCGTACTTGCTCTGCAAGCCTTCGGTGCAACGGAACACGCCGCCGAAGTAACCGACGTCCTGGCCGAATACCACCACATTGTCGTCGCGCTCAAGCATCACATCCATGGCCGAGCGCAGGGCCTGGATCATGGTCATGGTGGTCGTGGTCATGGCGGTTTCCAGCTCGATTTTATTGTTGTGATCGTTCATGTCAGATCCCCAACTCTTGACGCTGGCGCTTCAAGTGCTCCGGCATCTCTTTATAAACGTCTTCGAACATGCTCGCGGCGCTTGGAATCTGGCCACCGGCCAGGGTGCCGTACTGTTCGGCTTCTTTCTGCGCGCTGATCACTTCGGCCTCCAGCTGCGCACTGACCGTGGCGTGTTCCTCTTCGGACCACTGGCCAATCTTGATCAGGTGCTGCTTGAGGCGGGCAATCGGGTCGCCCAGCGGGAAGTGGCTCCAGTCGTCGGCAGGCCGGTACTTGGAGGGATCATCGGAGGTGGAGTGCGGGCCGGCGCGGTAGGTGACCCATTCGATCAGGGTCGGGCCGAGGTTGCGGCGTGCGCGTTCGGCGGCCCAGGCAGAGGCGGCGTACACCGCGATAAAGTCGTTGCCGTCCACCCGCAGGGAGGCGATGCCACAACCCACGCCGCGTCCGGCGAAGGTGGTGGCTTCACCACCGGCGATGGCCTGGAAGGTGGAGATCGCCCACTGGTTGTTGACCACGTTGAGAATCACCGGCGCGCGGTACACGTGGGCGAAGGTCAGGGCGGTGTGGAAGTCCGATTCGGCGGTGGCACCATCGCCGATCCATGCCGAGGCAATCTTGGTATCGCCCTTGATCGCCGAGGCCATGCCCCAGCCCACGCCCTGTACGAACTGGGTGGCGAGGTTGCCGGAAATGGAGAAGAAACCGAAGTCTTTTACCGAGTACATGATCGGCAACTGGCGGCCCTTGAGCGGATCGCGCTCGTTGGACAGCAGTTGGCAGATCAGGTCTACCAGCGGCACTTCACGGGCCATCAGGATGCTTTGCTGGCGGTAGGTGGGGAAGCACATGTCGTCGATGTTCAAGGCCAGGGCCTGGGCGCTGCCGATGGCTTCTTCGCCAAGGCTTTGCATATAGAACGACATCTTTTTCTGACGCTGGGCGACCACCATGCGGTTGTCGAAGATCCGCGTCTTGAGCATGGCACGCATGCCGCGGCGCAAAATGTCTACCGGGACACCTTCGGTCCATGGGCCCAGGGCCTGGCCCTGGTCGTCGAGCACGCGGATCAGGCCCTTGGCCAGGTCGGCGGTGTCGGCGGCTTCTACGTCAATTGCGGGTTTGCGCACCGTACCCGCATCGGTCAGATGCAGGTAGGTAAAGTCGGTCTTGCAACCTGGACGGCCAGAAGGCTCGGGAACGTGCAGGCGCAGCGGTTCGTATTGCTGGGTCATGGCTTTCTACGCTCGATCTTGTGAATTTCTTGTAGTGGGCGCGCTTAGCTGACAGTCAGTCCCCGGGTAGGAGAAATCTTGTCCTACAACAATCATAGGCCGGGGCGTGGAGAATATTTATCTCTGTTTGGTTGCGCCTGAGATCATTTGAGGATAAAAAATCTGCATAAACATAATAAACAGGTGGTTTTGTCTCATGCGCAAGCTGGACCGTATTGATATCGGGATTCTCAACAGCCTTCAGGAGAATGCCCGCATCACCAACGCCGACCTCGCACGTTCGGTCAACCTGTCGCCCACGCCGTGTTTCAACCGGGTCAAGGCGATGGAAGAATTGGGCTTGATCCGTGACCAGGTCACGCTGCTGGACGCCGATTTGCTGGGGCTGCACGTCAATGTGTTTATCCACGTCAGCCTGGAAAAGCAGAACGAGGAAGCCCTGCAGCAATTCGAGGGGGCGATTTCCGACCGGCCGGAGGTGATGGAGTGCTACCTGATGGCCGGCGACCCGGACTACCTGATCCGGGTGCTGGTGCCGACCATCCAGTCGCTGGAACGCTTTATGATGGATTTTCTGACCAAGGTGCCGGGTGTGGCGAACATCCGCTCGAGCTTTGCACTCAAGCAGGTGCGCTACAAGACCGCGCTGCCGCTGCCGGCCAATGGTTTGAACCTAGGCAGCTGACTTATTCATAACGGTAGTCAAGTTGCTCAAGGTCCAGGGTCTGCCTGACGGTCCAGCGCTCTGGCCAGGGTGCCGGTTCGTTTGGCGGGTTGAACACCAGGCTTGAGTCCAGCACGCCGTTGGGGGCGTCAGCCCTGGGCTGGAACGGCTCGCTGATCGGATGCTGCTGGCGCCACTGCTCCCACAGAAAGTCCAGATGGCAATGGTGCAGGAAAAACAGCGGGTCATTGGAAGAGGAGGCGGTGGTCATATCGCCGCCGATCCAGGCATGAACCCTGTTGTGCAATCGGTCTTCACTGACATTTTCCCAACCGCCGGAGGCTTCAGCCACGGGGACTTGCCAGTACGGGGTGCGCGCCAACGTTGAAATCACTTCCAGGGGGCCTGGCAAGGGCTGCTCGGGATTTGCCCCCAGGTCGCGACGCAGACCCTGATCACCCGAATTGTCGTCCCACACCTTGAGTTCGAATGCGCCGTTGAACACGGAAAATGGGCCGGTGGTGACACGTTGGTTTTGCATGTTGTCGCCGTTGCCCCCCATGAAATCGGCGGTGAAGGGGTTGCTGCGACCCTCTAGCTGCCAATCCCAATAGGGCAGGGTGATAGACGGATCATTTGCGGCGGTTTTGAGCGCCAGTTCGAACTGCCGAATCAGGATCCGGTGCCAGGGATAGAACAGCGGGCTTTGGTGGGGGTTGGGGACCAGTGGGTTGGGCCCGCCCATAGAGTTGCGATGGATCTGCACGAAATCGTCATAGCGGCTCTGCAGGCCGGGGCGCAGGACACTTGGAACGTCGTTCTTGAGCCGCAGAATGGCGGTGACAAAGGCTCGTTTCTGCTCCCCGGTCAGGTCGCGGTGGTTGCGTCGGATGTCCATGTTTCAGATGCTCCATAGAATGTGGGTTCCTGGAGTATCCGTGGGGGAGGCAGCGGAATGTGGTGTATAGATCTTCCTCTCGTAACGTCGGTAATACGCAATTGTTTCTATTCATACGAGGCGATGTGACTGATAGCGATCATCTGGAAGTGTCTGGTGAGCAAGCCATTATTATAAAAAACGCTTGTCCTTATGGGCAGTAAGGTATCTGCTAAGCTCATGTCTTATTCGGAAGAGCGAGTCATAGAGAATGAGAAACTAGTCCATCTGGCTATTTAAGGCTCTAAGGGTGCTCGCCCGTCTGTTATCGTCGCGGCGTATTCTTGGTCTACTTGACTTATATGAGTAGTTAGCTAAGTAGTGGTTTGCGTGATTTTTTGTTTGTCGGCTCCATAAAACAACGATAGGCCTACATTTTTTTCACAGAACGCTCCACACACTGATGCCATCGAGGCTGTAAAAGTCCTTGAGCCAGTAAGCCTAGGGGAATTGCCATGTCAATGAGATCCATAAGATTGAACTCCCGTACCACCCTGTGTTTTGGCGTGGTGTGCCTGTTGCTTTTAATACAAGGCGCGATGACCCTGGTGAAAGTTGACAAAGTCTATTCGTCCACTGTGCAAATAGAAACTAACTGGCTACCCAGCATTCGTCAGGCTGGAAAGATGGAAAGTACGTTATTGAAACTTCGCTTGGAGTTGCGCAGGTTTGCACTGGATGCTAATCGGCTAAGTTCAACTTCGGTCGCTGCTGTTAAAGAGGCGAGTAGTGCGCTGGTTAAAGTAACCAATGAGTATGCTTCGTTTGTATCCAGTCCCGAAGAAAAGAATAAATATGATCAAGTCATACGGGATATACAGGCCTATAACCTGAAAGTTGATGAGTTGCTGGCCATGGACAGTTCACATTCGGCTGCTGACTTGAGTGTGTTTTTTAGAGATTACACCAGCCCTCTGGCCGTTAAGCTGCAGTCCATGATTGGGGAATTGTTGGCTATCAACGAAACGGGTGGGCAGGCCGCAGTGGCCACTGCGGCCCATGAATATGATGCTGCCCGATTGTTCACATTGATCCTGATGTTAGCTTCGGTGCTGTTGACCATTGTGGTCGCCCGACTGTTCACCAAAAGTATCATCACGCCGGTTGGCGAACTGTTGGCCGCGACGGCGAAGATTGCCCAGGGAGACTTGCGTGTCGCCATCCAGATCAGCGGCAAGGACGAACTGACCGACCTGCAACAGTCCACTGCAGCCATGCAGATGAGTTTGAAAAGTACTTTGCAGCATATATCCGAAGCATCCGGACAACTGGCATCGGCTGCTGAAGAGAGGAGTTCGATCACCAAGGAGTCCAGTGCCGGTATTGAACGACAAAGTATGGAGACCGATCAGGCCGCCACGGCGGTCAATGAGATGACTGCCGCGGTAGAAGAAGTGGCGCGTAATGCGGTGTCGGCCTCCCAGTCGACACAGGACTCCCAACGCTCGGCAAAAGTCGGCCAGGAGCGGGTGACCCAGACCATCGCATCGATTGAAAAATTGAGCGCCACCGTCCAGCAAACCGGGGTCGAAGTAGAGGGGCTGGCCAAACAGGCCCAGGACATTGCAAGGGTGGTGGAAGTCATCCGCTCCATTGCCGAGCAAACCAACCTGCTGGCCCTGAATGCGGCCATCGAAGCGGCCCGGGCCGGCGAGCAGGGGCGCGGCTTTGCGGTGGTGGCCGACGAGGTCAGGGCGTTGGCCCATAGAACGCAGACCTCGACCCAGGAAATCGAGCAGATGATCGCGAAGATCCAGAGCTGTTCCAGTGAGGCGGTGCTCTCGATGGGGCTGAACCGAACTGAAGCCGTGGATTCGTTGAAAATCGCCCATGAAGCGGGTGCGGCCATTACTCAAATCACCCACGCGATCGAGGATATCAACGAGCGAAACCTGCTGATCGCCACCGCGTCGGAAGAGCAGGCCCATGTCGCACGCTCTGTCGACCAGAACCTCATCAGCATTCGTGACCTGTCTATCCAGAGCTCGTCGGCCGCCAGTCAAACCTCGATCGCCAGTAATGAACTGTCGAAGCTGGCGATTGATCTCAAACAGATTGTTTCGAGGTTCTCCGTGAACTGAGTCGAGTCGGGCAGGTTGTTTGATCTTGAACTGTGAGGTAATGCCTATGTTGAAATGCATTCCTACTTCGCAAGTCAGGTTGGGTATGTACGTCCAGAAGCTCAACGGCGCCTGGACTGACCATGGTTTTTGGAAAAACAGTTTTTTGCTGACCCGTCTGCAAGACCTGCAGCGTTTGCGTCAGTCACAGGTGCAGAGCCTCTGGATTGATACCGAGAAGGGGGACGACGTGCTGCCGGACGAGCTGCCGCGTTCGCCAGCTGTTACCTTAACGGTCGCTGCACTGGCGCAATCTGCGGTGCCCCCGCGTGTTGATATGAAGGTCGAGGTGGCGCGTGCCGTCAAGGTGTGCGCGCGGGCCAAGAGTGCCGTCGTCGAAATGTTCAGTGACTTGCGCATGGGGGGCGCGATCGACCCTACTCGCGTGGTTAGCCTGGTGGATGAAATTTCCCAGTCGATTTTGCGCCACCCCCATGCCTTGATCAGCCTGGCCCGGTTGAAGCGGGCCGATGAATACACCTACATGCATTCGGTCGCGGTCAGTGGCTTGATGATCGCGTTGGCCAGGCAGTTGGGGCTGTCGCCGGCATTGGTCCAGGAGGCAGGGCTGGCAGGGTTGTTCCATGACGTGGGGAAAATGGCCATCCCGGAGGGCATTTTAAGCAAGGCCGGCAAGCTGACTGAGGCGGAGTTCGAGATTGTGCGCAGCCACCCCCAGGAGGGGGTGAACATGTTGCGCAACAGCCCGCATATCAGCGCCCTGGTATTGGATGTGTGCTTGCATCACCATGAAAAGTGCAACGGCGAGGGTTATCCCCACGGCCTGCGCCAGGATCAGATCAGCTTGTTTGCACACATGGGCGCGGTGTGTGATGTGTACGATGCGGTGACCTCAGAGCGGCCTTATAAACAAGGCTGGGGGCCGGCCGATGCCATTCAGAAAATGGCCGAGTGGAAAGGCCATTTCGATGAGCGGGTGTTCCAGGCGTTTGTCCGGTGCATGGGGATTTACCCGGTGGGCGCCTTGGTGCGCCTGGAGAGCGGGCGTATCGGTGTGGTGATTGAGCAAAGCCAGAAGTCGTTGCTCACGCCACGGGTCAAAGTGTTCTTTTCGGCGCGCTCCCGCTTGCCCATTATCCAGGTGGTGGTGAACCTGGCCGAGCAGCGCGACAAGATTGTCGGTCGCGAGAGCATCGAGGACTGGGGCTTCAAGCATATCGACGAGCTTTGGTCAGGCTTGCCCAAGCCCAAGGGCTCTTACTTCAGTTGAGCCCGATGTGCCGTGTCACAGCTGGTTGATCGGGATTTTCAGGTACACCACGCCATTGTCTTCCGCCGGCGGCATATTCCCCGCTCGTACATTCACCTGGATCGCCGGCAGCAACAGCGTCGGCATGCCCAGCCCGGCATCACGGGTGGTGCGCATTTGCACAAATGCCGCTTCATCCACCCCGTCATGCACATGGATATTGCTCGCTCGCTGTTCAGCCACGCTGGTCAGGCATTTGGCCTCGCGGCCCTCGGGTGGATAGTCATGGCACACGTATAGCGGGGTGTCGCCGGGGAAGGCCAGCAACTTGCGCATCGAGGCATACAACTGGCGCGCATCGCCGCCAGGGAAGTCACAGCGGGCGGTGCCCACGTCGGGCATGAACAGGGTGTCGCCCACCAGGATCAACTGGTCGTCGATCAGGTAGGCCATGTCTGCCGGGGTATGGCCGGGCACGTGCAGGGCCTGGGCCTTGAGGTTGCCGATGTGGAACACCTCGTCGGGGGCGAACAGATGGTCGAACTGCGAACCGTCAACGCGAAACGCCGGCTCCAGGTTGAACAGGTGCTTGAACACGCCCTGCACCTGGCTGATGGACTGGCCAATGGCGATTTTGCCGCCCAAGACACGGCGCAGGTACGGCGCGGCGGACAGATGGTCGGCGTGGGCGTGGGTTTCCAGCAGCCATTGCACCTGCAAGCCATGGGCCTGGACGAACGCCACGACGTGGTCGGCCTGGCGCGTGTCGGTGCGTCCGGACGCGGGGTCGTAGTTGAGCACCGAGTCGACAATGGCACAGGGTCCACCGTCCGCTTCATAGACGATGTAGGTCCAGGTCGACGAGGCCTCGTCCAGGAAGGGTTGAATCAGCGCAGGCATGACGGTTGTCCCTGATGGCTAAAAAAAGGCGTGATATTCACTTTATGTTTAAACATAATGTTTTGAGCTTAAGTGAGAGAAAGGACCGAAGCAAATGGAATCCAGTCTGAGTGAAGGTGAAGTCGCCCAGTTGCGTGCGTCTGCGTCCAAGGCCTGTACCTTGCTCAAGGCCCTGGCCAATGAGGACCGGCTACTGATCCTCTGCCAGTTGACCCAGGGCGAGCGCAATGTGGGTGAGCTGGAAACCATGACCGGCGTGCGCCAGCCGACGTTGTCCCAGCAACTGGGGATCCTGCGCGACGAAGGGCTGGTGGCGACCCGTCGTGAAGGCAAGTACATCTTTTACGGGTTGGCCAGCCACGAAGTGATTCAAGTGATGAAAACCCTCTCCGGGCTGTACTGCGGGGCGGTGATAAAAAGCTGGGCGTGACGCCATACGGCAACGACCCTTGTGTGCATTGTTGAAATAAGAAAGGCCAGGACTATGAACGACCAACACTGGGGACCGACCATCAGTGGCGACATCGTGGTCATCGGCGGCGGCTCGGCAGGCATCGGCCTGCTGGCCAGCCTGCTCAAGCGCGACCCGCAGCTCAATATCATCCTGATTGAACCCAGCGCCGAACATTACTACCAACCCGCCTGGACCCTGGTGGGCGGCGGCGCCCATGACATCCGCAAGACCATGCGCCCCATGGCCCGGGTATTGCCCGACGGCGTGACCTGGGTGCAGGCGGCGGTCAGTCAGTTGCTGCCCGACGAGCAGGCCCTGGTGCTCGACAGCGGCCAGCGTGTGACCTGGAATAACCTCATCGTCTGCCCCGGCCTGCGCCTGGCCTGGGAGAAAATCCAAGGCCTGGAGCAGACCCTGGGCCACAACGGCGTTACGTCCAACTACAGCTACCAGCACGCGCCCTACACCTGGCAACTGGTGCAGCAGCTCAAGGGCGGCAAGGCGATCTTTACCCAGCCAGCCATGCCGATCAAATGCGCGGGTGCGCCGCAAAAGGCCATGTACCTGTCTTGCGATCATTGGCTCAAGCAAGGTGAGCTGAACACGATCGACGTCGAATTCAACCTGGCCGGCGCCGCGCTGTTTGGCGTGGCAACCTTTGTGCCGCCGTTGATGAACTATGTCGAGAAATATGGCGTGCAGTTGGCCTTCAATTCCAACCTGATCAAGGTCGATGGCCCGGCGCGCAAGGCCTGGTTCGAGGTCAAGGACGCCGAAGGCAATGTCAGCGTCGAAGAAAAATCCTTCGACATGCTGCACGTCGTCCCGCCGCAAGTGGCCCCGGACTTTATCCGCCACAGCCCACTGGCCGACGCCGCTGGCTGGTGCGAGGTCGACCCCCACAGCCTGCAACAGGTGCGTTACCCGCACATCTTCGCCCTGGGCGATGTGTGCTCCACCAGCAATGCCAAGACGGCGGCGGCGGTGCGCAAGCAAATCGTGGTGGTCGCCGAGAACTTGCTGGCCCTGCGCAGACAGGCGCCATTGCCGCTCAAGTACGACGGTTATGGCTCCTGCCCGTTGACGGTGGAGAAGGGCAAGGTGGTGCTGGCCGAGTTCGGTTATGGCGGCCGGCTGCTGCCGACCTTTCCCCTCGACCCGACGGTGGCGCGGCGCTCGGCGTGGTTTTTGAAGGCGACGCTGCTGCCGTGGTTCTACTGGAACGGCATGCTCAAGGGCCGCGAATGGCTGACCCGTCTGGCCAAGGTGGAGTGAGAGAACCCTATGCTGCTGGCAAGTTTTTTTGGCGTGTTCATGGGGCTGGTGATGGGCCTGACCGGGGCCGGGGGCGGGATCCTGGGGGTGCCGGCGTTGGTGCTGGGGCTGGGCTTGACCATGACCCAAGCGGCCCCGGTGTCATTGTTCGCCGTGGGGGCGGCGGCGGCGGTGGGGGCGATTGATGGCTTGCGCCATGGCCTGGTGCGGTACCGCGCGGCGTTGCTGATTGCCTTGCTTGGCGCCCTGTTTTCGCCGCTGGGGGTGTTCTTCGCCCATCAGTTGCCGGACAAGATCCTGATGGGCCTGTTCAGCGCGCTGATGGTGCTGGTGGCGTGGCGCATGTTGCGGCGCGAAAAGCTCGAGGCCGGCCCCAGCGACCATGGCGCCGCGTCCTGGGGGCAGAAGAACTGCATGCTCGATCAGCAGACCGGGCGGTTTTCCTGGACCGCCAAATGCACCGCGACCCTGGCCGCCCTCGGTGCGGTGACCGGTGCGGTATCGGGCCTGCTGGGGGTGGGCGGCGGTTTTCTGATCGTGCCGGCGTTCAAGCAACTGACCGATGTGCAGATGCGCGGGATTGTCGCCACCTCGCTGATGGTGATCAGCCTGATTTCGCTGATTGGTGTGGTCGGCGCGTTCCATGCCGGGGTGGTGATCGACACCCTCGGCTGGGTGTTTATTGGTGCCAGCATCGTCGGCATGCTCATCGGCCGGCGCCTGGGCTCGCTGATTCCGGCGCGGGCCTTGCAAATCGGCTTTGCCAGCCTGTGTATCGTGGTGGCAGGCGGGATGTTGTTCAACGCCCTTTGACCCCAACCCCGCGCCTACCGGTGTAAGCCTTAAGTGGCGGGCCCTCGGCGCCCTCCAAAGCACCGCGCATTTCCCTCCAAGGCAGCGTTTAACCGCGCTGCCTGGCTTTCGATAATCGCCTCCGACACCCAGACCCCCGTCGCGGAGCGCGCCATGCATAACAATAAGAACTTCCCCCGTCGTTTGTTGCCAGCCTTTATCGCCAGCCTCGGTTTGAGCTCGGTGGCCCAGGCCGAGATCGTGCTGTACGACAAGGACCAAACCACCTTCTCCACCGATGGCTACGTCAACGCCTTCTACGTCAACAGCGATGTGGACCGTGCCGGCGAGCAATACGACCGGCGCCAGTCGCGGGTGAAAATGGGCTTTTTGCCCAACTACCTGGGCTTCAACATGGGCAAGCAGGTCGATGACCTCAAGCTCGGCGCCCGTGCCTCGTTCTGGGTGACCATCAACGACAGTGAAACCAACGGCACCGACACCGCCATCGACGTGCGCCAGTTCTACGGCACCGTGGCCAACCCCGAGTGGGGTGAAGTGCTGATCGGCAAGGACTTCGGCCTGTTCGCCCGTTCCAACATCCTGCTCGACGAACTGCTCGCCGGCTATGGCCAGGTCAGCGACAGCCTGGGCCTGGTGGACGGCGGCGGGGTATCGTTCGGCAATATCGGCAGTGGCTACCCATACCCGTTCCCCACCTCGCAAATCACCTACCGCACCCCGGTAATGGACGGCCTGCGGGTGGCCGTGGGCATCATGGACCCGGTCGACACCAACGACAGCAGCCCGTTGGGCAAGGCCTACCAGAAGAACCCGCGTACCGAGAGCGAGATCACCTACCAGTTCGACGTGGGCGGGGCGAAGATCTACAGCTGGCTCAACGGCAGCTACCAGACCTCGGACAACACCGACTCCAGCGTCGAATCGGTGACCTCCAAGGGCCTGGGGTATGGGGTGCAGGCGAAGATGGGCGGCTTGTCGCTCACCGGCTCCGGCTTCCAGGCCAAGGGCCTCAACCCGTTCTTCACCAACAACGCCGGGGAGGCCACCTTGCGTAATGTCGACAGCAATGGCTACCTGCTGCAGGGCTCCTACAAACTGGGCAAGAACCGCCTGGCGCTGTCCTACGGCAAGACCAAGGACGACGGCAACGGCGTGGTCGGCAGCGGCGCCGACTACGAAACCCGGGGCATTGCCCTGTTCCATGACATCAACGACAACCTGAAGCTGGTGGCCGAGTACAACCAGTTCGAGATCAACGGCCACGACACCAGTGCGCAGAATGAAGACACCGATACCTTTGCCGTAGGCGCGGTGCTGACCTGGTAATGACCTGGAACACGCTCAAACGTGTGGGAGCCAGCTTGCCTGCGATGCTTGCGACTCGGTGGGTCAGTTACACCGCGGTGATGCAATCGCAGGCAAGCCAGCTCCCACACAAAGCCAGTTCCCACAGAGATTCATCTGTTGCCCGGTGGCTCTCATCCCATCGAAGCCCCGACCCAGTACCCAAGTAGCATAGGTCGCCACCCCGCGCGTTCGTACACTTGAGCTTCAACGGGGAGATGACCATGCAACAGGTGCACAGCGAAGGCGTAGTCACAGCCATGTCCCAGGCCAGCGATGCGCAGCAGGTGGCCGATGAGCTGGCGTGCCAGTTGTTGCACCCGTACCTGGGGTTCGTGCTGTTCTTCTGCTCTGCCACCTATGACCTGCAGGCCCTCGGCCAGGCCCTGCAACACAGTTTCGGTGGTGTCCGCGTGGTGGGTTGTACCAGCGCCGGCGAGATCACGCCCCAGGGTTACGGGCGCAATTGCGTGACGGCGGTGGGGTTTGACCATGCGCACTTTTCCATTGCCACCGAACTGATCGACCAGGTCGAGCACTTCAGCCTGATCGACGCGCAACAAATGGTCGAACGCCTGGTGGGTGGCTGTCGCAGTAACACCCTGGCCCCGATCAAGGGCAACAGCTTTGCCTTGACCCTGCTCGACGGCCTGTCCAGCCGCGAAGAAATGGTCCTCGCCGCCCTGAGCGCAGCGCTCGGCGATATCCCGCATTTCGGCGGTTCGGCCGGCGATGACAACCACCTGACCCACACCCACGTGTATTTTGACGGCGCCTTCCACAGCGGTGCGGCTGTCGTGGTGCTGGTCAATACCTGGCTGGATTTCGAGGTGTTCACCACCCACCATATCCTGCCCTTGGCACACAAACTGGTGGTGACAGGCGCGGACAGCGCGTCGCGGCGGGTCTTTGAGTTGAATGCCGAACCTGCCGCCGAGGAGTACGCACGGCATATCGGCGTGGCCGTTGCACAGTTGGATCACCGGATCTTCGCCGCCCATCCGTTGGCGGTGCGTATCAACGAGCAGTACTACGTGCGGGCGATCCAGCAGGTCCACGATGACTTGAGCCTGAGTTTCTACTGCGCGGTGGAAAACGGCATCGTCCTCACCGCCATGACCCCGGGGCCGATCCTGCCCAACCTGCAGACCCTGTTCGACGGCCTGCAAGCGCGTCTCGGCGACCTGCTACTGACCATCGGCTGCGACTGTTTCCTGCGGCGCCTGGAGCTCGAGGAGCACGGCACCCTGGAGCCGATCGGCGCCTTTTTGCGCGAGCAACGGGTGATGGGGTTCAACACCTACGGAGAACAGTTCAATGGCATGCACATCAACCAGACCTTTACCGGGGTCGCCATTGCCCGTGGTCGAAGCTCTGGACAGCGCTGAACTGCACGCGCAGATCCGCGCCCTGCAGCAGGACAATCGTAAGCTGGCGCGGATCAACGCCGCGCTGATCGAGCGCGTCGAGTCCGGCGCGACTCGTGGCAACGACCCTTATGCGGCGTTCCAGCATTCGGTGGTGCTGGCCGAGCAGGTGCGCGAACGTACCGACGCCCTCAACCAGGCGATGGCCGAACTCAAGGCCAGCAACCATCTGCTGCGCGATGCGCGGCTGCGCGCGGAAACCGCCCACCAGCATTTGATTGATGCCATCGAGAGCATTTCCGATGCCTTTGTGCTGTTCGACCAGCACCAACATATTGTGTTGTTCAACAGCCGCTTCCAGGGGTTCTGGAGCAACAGCCCGGTGCAGATTGTCGCGGGCATGGGCCTGCGTGAGGTCAAACGGCTGATGACGGTCAACGGCCTGTTCACCGAAGAGGCCCACGGGCACGCTGATGAAACCCTGTTTTACCGTCTGGATAACGGCCGTTGGCTGCAAGTCAGCGAGCGGCCGACCCAGGACGGTGGGCGGGTGATTCTGTTTACCGACATCACTGACGTCAAACTGGCGGAAACCCTGCGCCGTGAACAGGCCGTCGCGCAGAAATCCCAGGAAAGCGAACGCTGGATCCGCCTGATCACCGACCATGTGCCGGCGTTGATTGCCTACCTCAATGCCGATCTGGTCTACGAGTTCACCAACAAGGTCTACGAGCAATGGTATTGCTGGGCGCAGGGCGCGATGCTCGGCAAAAGCCTGCGCCAGGCCCACAGCGAACAGCATTACCAGCGCCTGGAAGCCTACGTGGCGCAGGCGCTGGCGGGGGAGAGCGTGACCTTCGAGTTCGCCGAAACCAATATCAACCATCAGGAGCGCTACATGCTGCGTTCCTATGTGCCCAACCGCCTGGCCAGTGGCGAGGTGGTGGGGATCTTTGTGCTGATCCGCGACATCACCGAACGCCGGCGCACCGCCGAGGCCCTGCACCAGGCTTATCAGAACCTGGAACTGCGAGTGCGCGAGCGCACCGCCGAACTGACTTCGCTCAACGACCAACTGCTGCAGGAAATCGACGAGCGCCGCCGCGTGGAGTCGCGCCTGCGCGAAGCCAAGCTGGAAGCCGAGCAGGCCAACCTGTCGAAAACCAAGTTTCTGGCGGCGGTCAGCCATGACCTGCTGCAACCGCTGAATGCCGCTCGCTTGTTTACCGGGGCCTTGCTGGAGCGGCGTGACCCGGTGGCCAACGAGACCCTGGTGCGCAACGTCAGCAATTCCCTGGAAGACGTGGAAAACCTGCTGGGCACCCTGGTGGATATTTCCAAGCTCGACGCCGGGGTGATCAAGGCCGATATCGCACCGTTTGCCTTGAGCGAACTGCTGGACAACCTCGCCGCCGAATACACCCAAGTGGCGCGCAGCGAAGGCTTGCAGCTGCACTTTATTGGCTGCTCGGCCCTGGTGCGCAGCGATATCCAGTTGCTCGCCAGAATCTTGCGCAACCTGTTGAGCAATGCCATCCGCTACACCTACGGCGGGCGCGTGGTGCTGGGTTGTCGGCGTGAGCATCAGCGGTTGTCGATCCAGGTCTGGGACACCGGCATGGGCATCGCCGAGGAGCGCCTGGAGGAGATTTTCCAGGAGTTCAAGCGCGGCGATGTGCAACGCCCGGACCAGGATCGTGGGTTGGGCCTGGGGTTGGCGATTGTGGAAAAAATCGCGCGGATCCTCGGGCACCGGATCAGTGTGCGCTCCTGGCCGGGACGGGGCTCGATGTTCAGTGTGGAGGTGCCGTTGAGCAGCACCGCACCCAGGGTCTTGCCTATGCCGGTGATGAGTGAGCCGATGCTGGAGCGTTTGCAGGGCGCCCGGGTGTGGGTGCTGGATAACGACGCGGCGATCTGTGCCGGTATGCGTACCTTGCTCGAAGGCTGGGGCTGCCAGGTGATTACCGCCTTGTCCGAACAGGACCTGGCACGCCAGGTGGACAACTACCATGCCCAGGCGGACTTGCTGATTGCTGATTACCACCTGGATGACGAACAGAACGGCGTGGACGCGGTGGCCAGGATCAATGCGCGGCGGGCCAGCGCCATTCCGGCGATGATGATCACCGCCAATTACAGCAACGAACTGAAACTGCAAATCCGCGAGCTGGGGCATACCCTGATGCACAAGCCGGTGCGGCCGATGAAACTCAAGACTGCCATGAGCCACCTCTTGGGCCGTCCCTGACATGCCCTCGATCAAAATGTGGGAGCGGGCTTGCCCGCGATAGCGGTGGGTCAGGCAAATAAATGCTGAATGACACACCGTTATCGTGGCGTAGGTATCTACACAGGTCTTTTCTGGGGTTGTGTACATATCCGTTGCTGCGGTCATGGCCACTTAGGGTTCCGCCCTTACGGCGGCTCACTTTTGGAAAAGAGCCCCAAAAGTAACCAAAAGGGCTTTTGCCCCACCACTCGGCACCTCGCCTAGGCTCGGTGTGCCCGTCATCCGACATTGATTTGGGGGGCCGCCGCGATGGGCCATCCATGGCCCAGCGCGGCTAACCCGGCGTCCTGCCGGGTTACCCCCCAAATCAAAATCGGATGACGGCCAGCGTGGTTTAACGGGGCGCCTCAGATCAAGATCAAGATCAAAAGCAAAGCGAGGCGGCCTGGTAGCCGATCTGATCGTTGAGGCGTGCGCTCCCACATTTGATCTCAGTTGTAAGGAAAATCAGCGCCGCAGGTAGGAGCCGAAGTCGATATCTCCAGCGCTAAGGATCGCCTGCACCCGGTTATGTACGTTCAACTTGCGCAGAATCGCCGACACGTGGGCCTTCACCGTGGTCTCGGCAATTTCCAGGGTGTAGGCAATCTGCTTGTTCGACTCGCCCTTGGTCATCCGCTCCAACACCAGCAACTGCTTGCGTGTAAGGGCCTGCAGCAGTTCCGGGGCGAAGGCCGGGTTGTCGTGCATGCGCCGCTGGCCGGGGTTTTTCTGGGTGCGGATGATGTCGGGCGGCAGGTACACGTTGCCATTGAGGATCTGCTGGATCGCTTCGGTCATCTGCGCCCGTGGCGAGGATTTAGTGATAAAGCCCACCGCGCCATAGGTGATGGCTTGCAGCACGATCTGCTTGTCCTGTTCGGCCGAGACGATCACCACCGGTATGGTCGGCGCTTCGTTGCGCAGGTTGATCAGGCCGTTGAGGCCGTGCATGCCGGGCATGTTCAGGTCCAGCAGGATCAGGTCGAGGTCGTCGTGCTCCTGGGTCAGGGCCAGGGCGCTGTCCAGGTCGGCAGTTTCCATCACTGCGCTGCCGGCAAAACCGTCGCTGATGACGTTATGGATCGCTTCGCGAAACAGCGGGTGATCGTCGGCAATCAGAATTTTATACATGGCCGTTCACCTTTTTATTGTGATGTTTCAGGGGGCAAGCTCAAAGGGCTCTGGGTGTGCCGCGGCGACGGGCAGCTTGGCGGCCTCCCACGCGTCCAGGCCATCGCGATACCAATACACAGTGTTATAGCCCAAGGCTTTGGCCCGTTTTACCGCGTTCCAACTCAACCAGCAATCGGCGCGGCAGTAGAACACCAAGGGGTGGGCAAGGTGACCGTCGGTGTAGGTGTACAGGTGGCGGGCAAAGTAGCTCTGCCACTCGGGCGTCAGCTCGCCATCGCCGGTATTGGCCAGCCAATGGCTGCCGGGCAGGTTGGCGTGGGGCAGGTCTTCGATGAACTGGCCGTGCAGCCATTGCCGGCGGTAAACGTCGATCAGCACCGGGCGCGGTTGTTGCGCCAGCAGGGTTTGCAGGGCCTGGGTATCGACGATGGTCGCGCCCGGCAGGTGTTCGGGGGTGGGGCTGCGATAGAGGTTGATGCGGTAGCCGTCGCGGGAAAACAGCGCGGTTGGCGGCTGGGCAGCAGCCAGCAGCGGGGTCAGCGACAGCACGGCAGCCAGAGTCAGTCGGGCGGGCAGCATGGCAGGTACGATCCTTATAGTTATGCGCCTATTACATGCCAGTCGCGCTGCCTTGGGAATGCGACGATAGACAGTAAAACCAGTACCAAAGTAGTAAATCAGCCGGCGCTTGAGGGCTCTAGCATGAAAGTACCGGTCATCCTCAGGAGTTGTACGATCATGCGAATTCTCAAGGCGCTGCTCTTGCCGTTTTTGCTGATTGTCAGCCTGATCGGCGTGGACAAGCTCCACGGCCCGCGACCGGCGCCGCTGCTGGTGATGCCGGCGCATGCCTCATGAATATCCTGTTGGTAGACAAGCACGCCGTGGTGCGCCTGGGTTACAGCAGCCTATTGCGGGCGCTGCTACCGGGCGTGGAAGTGCGCGAGGCGGGCACTGGCGAGGAGGCGCTGGCGCGGGTGCAGGAGGCGGTGCCGAACCTGGTGATCACCGGTTTTGGCCTGCCGGGCATCAGCGGCCTGGAGACCACTCGCCGCCTGCGCCAGCGCCTGCCGCAATTGCGCGTGCTGTTTTTCAGCCAGCATCAGGAGCTGCCCCTGGTACGCCAGGCCCTGGAGGCCGGTGCGTCGGGCTATATCACCAAGGGCGCGACGCCTGCGGTGATGAATGAAGCGGTGCAGCGCATTCTCGACGGCCACACCTATATCGAACAGGCCCTGGCCACCGAGCTGGCCTACCACCCGGTCGATCATCGCCTGCAGGGCATGACGGCCCGTGAGCTGGAGATTTTCCTGATGCTGGCCAAGGGCACACCTACCCGGGCCATTGCCGATCAACTGAGTATCAGCAGCAAGACCGTGTCCAATCACCTGACCTTGCTCAAGAGCAAATTGCAGGTCAGCTCCCATGCGGAGCTGGTGCATGTGGGGATTGATATGGGCGTGGTGCGGGCGGCGGGATAAGTCGCTCCTCTGCAGGAGCCGGCAAGCCCGCGCCTGCAAAAGTTAACGGTCCCAGGTGGTGGGGCAATCCTTGCAGCCCTCCATATTCGCGTCCTGGAAGTTTGCATAGTGCTGGCGGGTGCCGGTGAGGGTGGCCTGTTCCAGGTTGCTTTCACCGAACTTGGCCTCTTGCAGGTTGGCGTCGCTCAGGTCCGCACCTTGCAGGTCGGCTTTGCTCAGCCAGGTCATTTCCAGGTCCGCTGCACGCAGGTTGGCCTTGTGCAGCTTGGCCCCCGACAACCGCGCAAATTGCAGGTAAGCCGCGCTGAGGTTGGCGTTTTCAAATTGCGCGCCCTGGGCAAACATGCCCCAGCCTTGCACGGCCATCAAAGTGGCCCCGCTGAAATCTGCCAGGCGCAGGTTGGCTTGCTGCAGGCTGGCGCGGGTCAGGTTGGCGCCTTGCAGTTGGGCTTTTTCCAGGTTGGCCAGGTCGAGGTTCGCGTGGCGCAGGTCGGCCTCGCGCAGATCGGCCCCGGCCAGGTTCATTTTGCTCAAGTCCTGGTTGCGCAGGTTGGCGCCCTTGAGGTTGGCGCCGGGGCATTGGCTGTGGGGGGCGAGGGTGCAGCCGTTGATGACCAGGGGTTGGTCGTCGCCGTCGTCGGCGTAGGCCAGGGGGAGGGAGAGCAGGAGTAGCAGGGGCAGGTAGTTCATGGCAGGGACCTCGTGGTGGCCGTTGGGGCGCGGAGCGCCCTGGGAGGCATTCCCACGCAGAGCGTGGGAACGATCATCAACGGGGGGTTATTTTTGCGCGGTTTTGTTATCCCAACTCGGGATTTTGAACACCCAGAACGACCCGCCCTGTGCCACCGGTTTGGTCAGCTCGGCCATGTCGCCGCCCCACAACGGCACGGCGCCGCCGTAGCCAACGGTCACGCCGATGTATTGCTCGCCATCCTGTTCCCAGGTGATCGGTGGGGAGACGATGCCGCTGCCGGTCTGGAACTTCCACAGCTCCTTGCCGGTTTTTGCGTCGAAGGCTTTGAAGAAACCGTCGCCGGTGCCGGTGAACACCAGGTTGCCCTTGGTCGCCAGCACGCCGGCCCACAATGGCAGGGCCTCCTTGTGCTCCCACACCACCTTGCCGGTGGTCGGGTTCATCGCGCGCAGGGTGCCGACGTGGTCGTCATACATGCGCTTGATACGGAAGCCCATGCCCAGGTACGCCGAGCCCTTCTTGTAGTTGACCTCTTCGGTCCAGTATTCCTCTTTCCACTGGTTGCCGGGGATGTAGAACAGGCCGGTGTCCTGGCTGTAGGCCATGGGGTTCCAGTTCTTGCCACCGAGGAACGGCGGCGAGACTTCCACCGGCTTGCCCTTGGTTTCACCCGGCAGCGGCTTGGCCGGACGCTGGCCTTCGTTTTCCACGGGGCGGCCGGTCTTCAGGTCGATATGACTGGCCCAGGTGATGTTGTCGACGAACGGGAAGGCGTTCTGCAGCTTGCCGTTGTTACGGTCCACCACGTAGAAGAAGCCGTTGCGGTCAGCGTGGCCGGTGGCCTTGACCACTTTGCCGTCCTTGTCCTTGTAGTCGAACAGTACCAGCTCGTTGTTGCCGGAGAAGTCCCAGGCATCGTTTGGCGTGTGCTGGTAGAACCACTTCACTTCGCCGGTGCTTGGGTCGACACCCACTTGGCCGGAGGTATAGAGGCTGTCGAAGTCGTGAGGGTTGCCATCCTTGGAAGTACGCGCCCAGGTGTTCCACGGGCCGGGGTTGCCGGCGCCGACGATGATGGTGTTGGTCTCGGCATCGAAACTGGCGCTCTGCCAAGGGGCACCGCCGCCGTGGCTCCAGGCCTCGACCTTGCCGGTTTCGGTGGTCGGATCATCCGGCCAGGATGGTGCTTTCACATCGCCGGTGGTGGTGCTGTCCTTGCCATTCAGGCGGCCCATGTGGCCTTCGACGAACGGGCGCATCCACACTTCTTCGCCGGTGTCCGGGTCGCGGGCAAACAATTGGCCGACCACGCCGAATTCATCGCCGGAGCTGCCGTGGATCAGCAGGACCTTGCCGGTGATCTTGTCTTTGATCAGCACCGGGGCGCCGGTCATGGTGTAGCCGGCGGCGTGGTCGCCGAATTTCTTGTTCCACACCACTTTGCCGGTGTTTTTATCGAGGGCGATCAGGCGCGCATCGAGGGTGCCGAAGTAGATCTTGTCGCCAAAAATCGCGGCCCCGCGGTTGACCACGTCACAGCACGGGCGGATGTTGTCGGGCAGGCGGTGGTTGTAGGTCCACAGGCGCTTGCCGGTCTTGGCGTCGAGGGCGAACACCCGGGAGTAGGAGCCGGTGACATACACCACGCCGTCGTTGACGATGGCCTGGGACTCCTGGCCGCGCTGCTTCTCGTCACCGAACGAGTACGACCAGGCCGGGGTGAGCTTGAACACGTTCTTGTCGTTGACCTGGGCCAGGGGGCTCCAGCGCTGGGCGTTGGTGCCCATGCCGTATTGCAGCACGTCCTTGGTGGTCAGGTGGTCGTTGGCAATGTCTTCCCAGGTGACGTTGCGCGTCTGCTTTGCAGGTTCGGCAGCGGCGAAGCTCGCCGCACTCAAGGACAGGCTGCCGACCAGCAGGAAAGCCTGCACGGCAAGGCTCAGCGGCGAGAGGGCGGGTAGCGATCTTATTGTCATGGTTGCAGTTCCCAGTGGAGGTTTTGGCCTGCACAGGTTGCTGGCTGGACGGTGCCCGCGGATACGGAAAATATCCCGGTGTGGCCGGGACAATTTCCCGAACCGCATCTGATTTAGCAGGGGCCCGCAAGCCTTACTACGAAGGGAGTAGAGCCCGGCCACCAAAGCAGCATACGGGCCCTGGCGAGGCGTTCCTATGATGGTTGCCATAGCCTCTGTAGAGAGGTTTTGCGTGCAATCCTGAGGGGACAATAATGACAACAAAACGCAACGCCTTGCTGGTTGCCGGCCTGTTGGCCGGGGTGATCGGTGCAGGCTCCGTCTGGGCTCACGGCAACGTGACGCCAACTGCCGTGGAAACCCAAGGCCTGACCCCGATCAAGGACGCCGGCGTACCGCTGGATGCCGATGGCTGGGCGGCGGTGAACCCGTATCGCCAGTCGCCGGAACACGCCAAGGCCGTCGAAGTGGGGGCCTCGGCCTATAACCAGAACTGCGCCGCGTGCCACGGTCTGGAAGCCAAGTCCGGGGGGATCGCCCCCGACCTGCGCATGCTCGATGAGGGCGATGCCGGGGACGAATGGTTCGTCGAACGGGTGCGCCACGGCGCGGTGCGCGATGGTCGGGTGTACATGCCGAAAATGGCCGACTACTTGAGCCAGGAAGCCTTGTGGGCGGTACGCACTTATCTTGATAGCGTGCACGTCGAGGAGTAAGCCATGGGCTGGCGCGCACGTTGGCTGTTGGCTTGCTGGTTGCCAGTGGCCGCCTACGGGATGGACCCCGGCAAAGACCCGGTGCCATCGGTGATGTGGAGCTATTTCCACCAGCAGTTCCTCGGCAATGCGCCGTTTGTCTTTGATGAACGGGTCAAGTTGCTGGCGCCGCCATTTGCCGAAGATGCGCGGCAGGTGCCCCTGGAAATCGACGCTCGCGCCTTCAAGGGCCAGGTGGTGAAAATCATCGCCTGGGCCGAACTCAATCCACTGCCGAAAATCGTCGACTTCCAGCCGGGCGAGGGCGTGTTGCCGTGGTTGGCGATCCGCGTCCGGATCGAGCAGGCCACGCCGTTGCGCGCCGCCGTGTTGACCAAGGATGGCCTGTGGCATGTGGGTTCGACCCTGATCGACGCCGCCGGCGGCGGCTGTACCGCGCCCAGCGTGGTGCGCAGCCAGCCGGGCTGGGAAGAACACCTGGGGGAAGTGTTGGGCGGTCGTTACCCCCGCGAGGATTTCAGCCGGCTGCGCCTGCAGATAGCACACCCGATGGACAATGGCATGGTCAGCGGCATCCCTGAGTTCTACATCAACCACGCCGAACTGCGCGACGCCCAGGACCGGGTGTTGGCGCGCCTGGAGCTGTTTGCGGCGGTCAGCGAGAACCCCGACCTGGCGTTTGACCTGCAAGGCGCCGGGCCGGTGCGCTTGCTGTTGCGCGATACCAGCGGTAGTGAATTCGCCGGGGCCATCCCATGAAGTGGCTATTACTGCTGTTACTCGGCCTGGGCCTGCCCGCGCTGGCCGACCTCGACTACGCCCTCAAGCCCCGGCAGATCGCCGCCGACACCTGGCTGCTGGAAGGCAGCACGGATAATTTCGCCAGGGCCAACGGCGGCAACATCGTCAATACCGGGTTTATCGTGACCCAGGCCGGGGTGGTGGTGATCGACACCGGGCCGTCCCGGCGTTACGGCGAAGCATTGCGCCAGGCGATTGCCACGGTCACCGACAAGCCGGTGATCCAGGTCTTGTTGACCCATCATCACCCCGACCATGTGCTGGGCAACCAGGCGTTCACGGATATGCCGATCGCTGCGCTGGCAGGCACCACCACGCTGCTGCGCGAACAGGGCGATGGCATGGCGGAAAACCTGTACCGCATGGTCGGCGACTGGATGCGCGGCACCGAAGTGCTGCTGCCCAGCCAGACGTTGAGCCCCGGAGTGCAGACCGTCGGCGGCCACGCTTTGCGATTGTTGAGCCTGAGCGGCCATACCGGCGCCGACCTGGCGATTTTCGACGAGACCACCGGCGTGCTGTTTGCCGGCGACCTGGTGTTTTACCAGCGCGCCCTGACCACCCCCAACACCCCGGGCCTGGCGGAATGGCTGGCGGATATCGCCACCCTGCAAGGCCTGCCCTGGAAACTGATCGTGCCCGGCCACGGCCCGGTGGCCAGCGATGCCCAACCCTTCGCACAAATGCGTGATTACCTGGGCTGGCTCGACCAGCTCATGGCCACCGGTGCTGCCAACGGCAGTGCCATGGGCGAGATGATCCGCAGCCCCATTCCCGAACGTTTTGCGGCCATCAGCCTGAGCCGCTACGAACTGATCCGCAGTGTCAGCCACCTGTATCCCCGCTATGAACGCGCTCAGATGCAACGGATAGATCAATAACAACATCCCCCGAAAGAGGCCTCATCATGATCTACGCACAACCTGGCACCCCCGGCGCCATCGTCACCTTCAAGCCGCGCTACGGTAACTTTATCGGTGGCGAGTTTGTGGCCCCGGTCAACGGTGAATACTTCACCAACACCTCGCCAGTCACTGGCGAGGTGATTGCCGAATTCCCGCGCTCCAGCGCCGCCGATATCGACAAGGCCCTGGACGCTGCGCATGCTGCCGCCGACGCCTGGGGCAAGACCTCGGCCCAGGACCGCGCCCTGGTGCTGCTGAAAATTGCCGACCGCATCGAGCAGCACCTGGAAGTGTTGGCCGTGACCGAGACCTGGGACAACGGCAAGGCCGTACGCGAGACCCTGAATGCCGACGTGCCATTGGCCGCCGACCACTTCCGTTACTTCGCCGGCTGCATCCGCGCCCAGGAAGGCGGCGCCGCCGAGATCAACGAACTGACCGCGGCCTATCATTTCCATGAGCCCCTGGGCGTGGTCGGGCAGATCATCCCGTGGAACTTTCCGTTGCTGATGGCCGCCTGGAAACTCGCCCCGGCCCTGGCCGCCGGCAACTGCATCGTGCTCAAGCCGGCCGAGCAGACGCCGCTGTCGATCATGGTGTTTGCCGAACTGATCGCCGACCTGTTGCCGGCCGGCGTGTTGAACATCGTCCAGGGTTTTGGCCGCGAAGCCGGCGAGGCCCTGGCCACCAGCAAGCGCATCGCCAAGATCGCCTTTACCGGCTCCACCCCGGTGGGTGCGCACATCATGCATGCGGCGGCCGAGAACATTATTCCGTCCACCGTCGAGCTGGGCGGCAAGTCGCCGAATATCTTCTTTGAAGACATCATGCAGGCGGAGCCGGCCTTCATCGAGAAAGCCGCCGAGGGCCTGGTGCTGGCGTTCTTCAACCAGGGCGAAGTGTGCACCTGCCCGTCGCGGGCGCTGGTGCAGGAGTCGATCTACGAGCCGTTCATGGCCGAGGTCATGAAGAAGATCGTCAAGATCAAACGCGGCAACCCGCTGGACACCGAGACCATGGTCGGCGCCCAGGCGTCCGAGCAGCAGTACGACAAGATCCTCTCGTACCTGACCATCGCCCAGGAAGAGGGCGCCGAACTGCTGGCCGGTGGCGCCGCCGAACACCTGGCGGGCGACCTGTCCAGCGGCTTTTACATCCAGCCGACCCTGCTCAAGGGCCACAACAAAATGCGCGTGTTCCAGGAAGAAATCTTCGGCCCGGTGGTGGGCGTGACCACCTTCAAGGACGAAGCCGAAGCCCTGGCGATTGCCAACGACAGCGAATTCGGCCTGGGTGCCGGGCTGTGGACCCGCGATATCAACCGCGCCTACCGCATGGGCCGGGCGATCAAGGCCGGGCGTGTGTGGACCAACTGCTATCACCTGTACCCGGCGCATGCCGCGTTTGGTGGCTACAAGAAGTCCGGGGTAGGGCGTGAGAACCACAAGATGATGCTCGATCATTACCAGCAGACCAAGAACCTGCTGGTGAGCTACGACATCAACCCGCTGGGGTTCTTCTGATCGCCTGATTGAACTGCCAGCTTCCACCCTTTGATGGGTAGGCATCAGCCGCCCTGCTTGAAATGCAATCAAGTGTGGGAGCTGGCTTGCCTGCGATAGCGGTTGTTCAGCTTGCATCATTGGCGGCTGACCTTCGGTCATCGCAGCATGAGTAGCTACACAACCCTCTTCTGGGTATGTGTACATATCCATTGCTGCGGTCACGGCCACTTAGGGTTCCGCCCTTACGTGAACTGCCCCCCGAATGTTGGACACCTGACCCCTCGGGAGGGTGTTCCATGACGAAATACAACCTAGCGCTCAAGCAATCACTGATTGAAGAGTGTCTGTCTGCCAGTAGC
>NZ_JAEKDC010000020.1:0-93085 GCF_016405645.1 Pseudomonas sp. MF5691 | reverse complement strand
GGGCTCGACAGCTCCCACCTCGATCTTCAGGGTTTGGAGGATTGCGTTTCAGCTGCCATTGCAGGATGCATCCGGTACTCAATGTACTGAGGATCCAAGGTGGGAGCTGGCTTGCCTGCGATAGCGGCGGGTCAGCCAACATCAATCCCAGCAATGCCGCCGGCATCGCAGCCTCGCCGGGGCTCGACAGCTCCCACCTCGATCTTCAGGGTCTGGAGGATTGCGTTTCAGCTGCCATTGCAGGATGCATCCGGTACTCAATGTACTGAGGATCCAAGGTGGGAGCTGGCTTGCCTGCGATAGCGGTAGTTCAGCCAACATCAACCCCCGCAATGCTGCCGCCATCGCAGCCTCGCCGGGGCTCGACAGCTCCCACCTCGATCTAGCGGGTGGAGGGTTGCATTTCAGCTGCCACCTTGGATCTTCATTGCTGCAACTGAAGGGCCTCACGCTTGAAAAAGCGCTTCTGCTCAAATGGAATCTCTTCGCGGTCGGCGTAGGGTGCGCTGTACCAGTTGCCGTAGGTGGGATTCGGCAGCAGGAACCAGCGCTGGCCGAACCAGCCTGTATAGGGCTCGACCGCCCGGTGTTGGGCGGCCAGGGTGTTGTGTTCGGCCTGGACGAAATCCCCCAGGGAATCCCCGACCATCAACAGCACCCGCGCCTGGCTGGCGACCCACTGGCGGCGGCAGTTTTTGCCGTAGCCGGCCTGTTCGCAATGGCCGGTCGGGGTGGCGGCCGCCAGTATTTGTTGGTTGCTGTCCACCGGGAAACCACGCAGGCGCAGGTTAGCGACCGTGGCCTGGACCTGGCTGTGTTCGCGGTTGGTCAGGTAATACACTTTGATCCCGCGTTGCTGCGCCGCCTGCACAAACGCCATGGCGCCGGGCAGGGCCTTGGCCTTGGCCTGGTCGACCCAGGTGTTCCAGCGATCATAGGAGTAGACCTGGTTGTTGATGATGTCCCGCGCGTTGAGTGGCACGTTGTCCAGCAGGGTTTCGTCGATATCGACGATCACCGCCGGCGGCAGGCCGCTGAGGTTGCGTGGGGCAAAGGGCAGGGCGTCCCAGTCCTTGCTGGCCAGGGCCACGTCGAGCTGGCGGGTGGCGTTGGCAAACACCTGGCGATAGATCAACTCATGCTCGATGGAGGTTTGGGTCCAGAGCACCGCATCCAGTTGGTCGTTGGCCGGTGGATGCTGTTGGCAACCGACCAATAGTGAAGAGAACAGGCAGATGCTGGCGAAGGTGAGATTGCGCATGAAAGGCTCGGCCTCAAGAGTGAAGGGGCGCTCAGGGCCAGCACATTAGCCTAATCGACGAGGTTTGTGCGTGACCTGCGTATGATCCGCGGCTTCCAACCGCAGACCTCTTCAAGGATACGGCCCATGCGCCTGCGACAACCTCTGCTTGTTCTTTCCCCGCGCTGGCTTGGCTTGGGGGCTGCCCTGACGTTCAGTCACCTGGCCCAGGCCGAGGAGGCGCTGCAGTTGGCGCCGCTGCAAGTCACCAGCACCGAACTGAGCGAAGGCGAAGCGGCCCAGGCGCAACTCAAGCAGGTACCCGGTGGGACCAACTACGTTGACATGGCCAGCGTCGAGCAGGGGCGGGTCAGCAGCAATGAAGACGTGCTCAAGTACCAGGCCGGCATCTATGCCAAGGCGGCGAATAACGAAGGGGTGAAAATCTCCATTCGCGGCTCGGGCATCAACCGTGGCCCCGGCAGCCATGCGTCCGGCCTGTATGAAACCATCGACGGCCTGCCACTCACCGGCCCCGGCGGCACGCCTTATGAACTCAAGGACCCGCTGTGGCTCAGCCGCGTCGAAGTGCTGCGCGGTGCCAACGGTTTCGACCGCGGCGCACTGGCCCTGGGCGGGGCGGTCAACTATGTCACCCGCACCGGCTACGATGCGCCCAAGTTGCGCGTGCGTTACGAGGCCGGCAGCCATGGATATGCCCAGCGGGAAATCAGATCCGGGCAAGTGCTGGGCGATGCCGACTATTACATCAGCCTGACCGACACTGACTACGATGGCTTCCAGCAACAAAGCGCCGGCAGTGGCAAGGGCGTGGCGGCCAACTTCGGCTACCGGCTCAACCCGGACCTGGAAACCCGCTTCTATTTGCGTTACCGCGAAACCGCCAACGACAGCCCCGGCAAACTCACGCGCCAGCAGATCGAGCACAGCCCGCGTGCGGCCAATGCGCTCAATTTGACGCGCGACTCCAAGCGCTTGCAGCCGGGTTCTACCTGGATCGCCAACAAGACCACGCTGCAGTTGGACGATAACTCCCGCATCGAAGCGGGGCTGGTGTACCACGACTACCCCATGGACCTGCGCGAAGGCACCAACCGGCTCAAGGTGGCGTATACCGATATCAGCGGCACCTTGAACTACATCCGCCAGGACACCCTGCTGGGACGCGACAGCAAGACCACGGTCGGCCTGCGCACCACCCAGGGCCTGCCCAATAACGGTGTGTCGGAGTACGTGCGGGTGCCTGCAGGTGCCACCGCCGGTTTTGCGCCGGGCACCAAGACCCGTGACTACAGCTACCTGGGGTCGGATACGGTGCTGCACGTGAGCAACGACCTGGAGCTGCTGCCCGATCTGTGGCTGACCACCGGGCTGGCGGCGATCTATACCCGTCGCGAAACCGAAGTCACCTATCCCGAGACCCATGCCCCCTTGAGCACCCATGCCTGGGACTATGCCCCGCGCGTGGGCCTGCGCTATGACTTCAACCCGCAATTGCAGGTGTATGGCAACCTGAGCCGCTCGGTGGAGCCGCCGCATGCCTGGTCGATGATCTGGGGTTCCAATAAGTTCTTTGCCAAAGATGTTAATAATCCGGCTTCCGGCTTGGCCCGCGAAGGCGTGGAACTGCAAAACCAGACCGCCACCACCCTGGAAGTGGGCGGACGCGGCGAAGCCTGGTTCGGCCAATGGGACCTGGCGCTGTATCACTCGCTGGTGCGCCATGAGTTGCTCAGCGTCGAGACCCAGGCGGCTACGCCCAACCTGTCGCAGGTGGTCGCCGAATCCAACGCCAGCCCGACCATTCACCAAGGCCTGGAACTGAGCCTCACCAGCCCGTTGTGGGAGGGCGGCAACACTGGCCGCCTGGCCCTGCGCCAGGCCTACACCTACAGCAGCTTCCACTACCGCGACGACCTGCGTTTTGGCGACAACACATTGCCCGGTATCCCCAAGCACTATTACCAGGCGCAGGTGCGCTACAGCCATCCCAGTGGCTTTTTCAGCAGCCTCAATGGCGAGTATTCCTCGCGGGTGGCGGTGGACTACGCCAACTCCTACTACGCGCGAGCCTATGGCTTATTGGGCGCCACCGTTGGCTATGACGCGCCGAAGCAGGACTGGCAAGCCTGGGTCGACCTGCGCAACCTGACCAACCAGCGCTATGCCAATACCGTGACCCCGGGCTATGACGACCATGGCAAGGATATGGCGCGCTCGACGCCGGGCGATGGCATGGGCGTGTATGCCGGGGTGTCCTGGAGCTTGCGCTAAGCAGGCCATTGCCGGCGAACCCCTCGCCATAAGTCGGGCCTCCTGCACCCGTGGGGGACAGCTGGTCTGGATGTGCCTGGGGTTCGTTGACGAGCCCTTGCCCTGCCATCGTTTTACTGTCATCGTTTGCGCGATTGGTAATCTTTCTTGTTTGAGAAACTTTTGCGCATGCATGACTTTCCTGTGGCCGATTGTGATATAGCCCGCCGCCAGCAGACACTCACCGCGCTCTACAGCGACCACCATTCCTGGTTGCAGGGTTGGCTGCGCAAGAAACTCGGCTGTTCGCAGCATGCGGCGGACCTGGCCCAGGATGCATTCGTGCGGGTGTTGCTGCTGGCCGAGCCCCACAATATTCAGGAGCCTCGGGCATTTCTCGCGACCACTGCCGGGCGCTTGCTGATTGACGGTGCGCGGCGACGCAAGATCGAGAAAGCCTATATGCAAGCCCTGGCGATCCAGTACGAAGACGCTGGCATGCCCGATCCAGCGACCATTCATGTCGCGCTGCAGGCCCTGGAACGCATTGCGCTGATGCTCGCCGGCCTGCCGGACAAGGCCCGCGAAGCGTTTCTGCTCAGTCGCCTGGACGGCCTGACCTACAGTGAAATCGCGGCCCAGCTCCAGGTCTCCTCCAGCACAGTAAAAAACTACATCTCCAGCGCGCTGGTGCATTGCTACCAAACGCTGCATGGCGCGGATCCGCTTTGATGTCCGCCGAACAGATTGTCAGCGAGGCAGCGCAATGGTTGGCGCTGCTCAATGATGAGAAAGTCAGCGCCGCTGACCGCCAGGCATTTGAAGAGTGGTGTGAGGCTGACCCACGCCATCGGGTGGCTTTCGAGCGCATGGGGGCATTGTGGGGCAGCCTCGATGAACTGCCTGCCGAACCGGCACGCCTGGCATTGAATCAAGCCTTCATCCCACGCAAGCCCGGGTACGCCGTGCGCGGCGGGCAGGTCCTGGGGTTGTTGGGTGTGTTGGTGCTCGGCTGGGCGAGCGTCGAGCAACTGCCACTGTGGATGGCCGACCAACGTACCGGCGTCGGCGAACGGAGCCAGGTGGTCCTGGCGGATGGCAGCCAGGTGCAGCTCAACAGCAACTCGGCACTGGACGTGAAATTCGACGGCCAGCAGCGTGTAATCGAGTTGCTCAAGGGCGAGATGTGGGTCGAGGTGGCCAAGGATGCGCAGCGGCCATTTGTGGTGCGCACCGACCAGGGCACGGCGACCGCGTTGGGCACGCGTTTCCTGGTCCAGCGCGCGGTGGATGGCTCGACCGTGGTCACGGTGATCGAATCAACGGTGGCCGCCAAAGGCAATCACAGCGAGGCGGTGAAGGTCACGGCAGGCCAGCGCGCGATCCTCAAGCAGGGCCACGCCCAGCCAGCGCAAGCGGTCGGCAGCGGCGACCCGGCGGCCTGGACCCGGGGCTTGCTCACAGTGGATGACCGGCCGTTGAGCGAGGTCCTGCAAACCCTGGCCAGCTATCGCCATGGCGTGGTGCGCTTTGATCCCCAGGCGTTGCAAGGCATGCGCGTGTCAGGGGTGTTCAAGCTCGATGACAGCGACGCAGCGCTGGCGACCCTGGCGGATAACCTGCCGATCAAAGTGGAGCATTTCACCGACCTGCTGGTGGTGATCAAACCCCTCTGATGTGCCTGAAGACACCCGTTCAAATAAAAACCGGTCTCATTCATACCCGATTTCCCGACATGGCCGTCATGGAATATAGAACCCTCTTTTCCAGGACCTCTCATGTCACGCTTTGCTCGTCCGTTGCACCCGCTGGCGCTGTCAGTGGCGATGGCTTTTGCCGCTGTGCCCCTGACCATTCACACCGCATGGGCTGATGAAAGCAGCCATTTCTCGATCCCTGCCGGTGACCTGAGCCAGGCCCTCAACGGCTTTGCCGAACAGGCCGGGCTGGTCCTGGCCTTTGATCCGGCCTTGACCCGCGGCAAGCGCAGCAGCGGTTTGAACGGGCAGTTGAGCAGCGACGCGGCACTCGCCCAGTTGCTGGCGGGCAGCGGTTTGCGGGCCCAGGCGCTGTCTGCCCAGCGCTATCGCATCGAGCCGATCCCCCAGGCGGATGGCTCGGTGGAGTTGCAAGCCACCACCATCAGCGGTGCCGAGCAAAGTGAAAGCCCCATTGGCCCGGTGTCCGGCTATGTGGCCACGCGCAGCCTGTCTGGTACCAAGACCGACACCGCGCTGATCGAGACCCCGCAGTCGATCTCGGTGGTCACCAAAGACCAGATGCGCGCGCAGAATGCCGAGAGCCTCAACCAGATCCTGCGCTACAGCGCCGCGGTCGTCCCGGAAACCCGTGGCGCCACTGCCTCGCGCCTGGACCAGTTGACCATTCGCGGCTTCTCGCCGGTGACTTACCTCGACGGCCTGCGCGTGGCGTCGAGCCGCGATGCCTCGCCGCAAAAGGATGCCTTCGACCTGGAGCGCGTGGAGGTCCTGCGCGGCCCGGCCTCGGTGTTGTATGGCCAGGGCAGCCCCAGCGGCGTGATCAATATGGTCACCAAGCGCCCGCTGGATACGCCTTTTCACGAAGTGGGCGTGGAGTACGGCACCTTCAACAAAAAGCGCACCACCTTCGATCTCAGCGGCCCGCTGGATGAGCAAGGGGTGTACTCCTACCGCGTCGCCGGCTTGTTCGATGATGCCGACGGCCAGGTCGAGCACACCGAGACCCGCCGCCAATCCCTGTCTTCGGCCTTCACCTGGCGCCCGAACGAGGACACCTCGCTGACCCTGCTCGGGCATTTCCAGAAGGATCCCAAGGGCGCTTCCTACGGTTCGATGCCGGCCTGGGGTTCGGTGTTGCATAGCCCGCTGGGGCGCAAGATTGATGTCGATTTCTACGACGGCGAGAAAAACTTCGAGAAGAGTGACCGCGCGCATTACTCCATCGGTTATGCCTTCGAGCATCACCTCGACGACGTCTGGACCGTGCGCCAGAACGCCCGCTATATGCGCAGCGAAGGGATCTACCGCAGTATCTACAGCAGCAACCTGCAGGCCGATTACCGCACCTTGAACCGCTCGACCATCGCCACCGATGTCGACATGGATGCCTACAACCTAGATAACCAGTTGCAGGGCAAGTTCGACACCGGCCCGGTGCAGCACACGCTGTTGATGGGGCTTGATTACCAGAACACCAGCGTCGATACCAAGGCCGGTTACGGCAAGGGACCGGACCTGGATATTTTCGATCCGGTATATGGCGTGCCAGTCACCACCCCGGCATTTTCCAGCGACGCCACCCAGCGCAGCGAGCAGACTGGCGTGTACCTGCAGGAGCAGGCGAAGTGGGATAAGTGGGTGCTGTTGATGGGCGGTCGTTATGACTGGGCCAGCACGGATAACAGCTCATTGAGTTTGACCGACGGCAAGAAAGCCAAATCCTCCCTGGACAGCAAAGCCTTCACCGGCCGCCTGGGGGTGGTCTACCTCTTCGATAACGGCCTGGCGCCATACGCCAGCTATTCCGAATCCTTCTCCCCGCAATCGGGCACCGGCTACGGTGGTTCGGTGTTCAAGCCCACCGAAGGCAAACAGTACGAAATCGGCATCAAGTACCAGCCGCCAGGCAGCAACAGCTTTATCACCGCCGCCATCTTCGACCTGCGCCAGAACAACGTGCCGACCATGGACCCGGACCCAACTCACTTGTGCGGCAATGGTCGCTGCCAGGTCCAGGACGGTGAAGTGCGCTCCCGTGGCTTTGAACTCGAAGGCAAGGCCAGCCTCAACGACAATCTGGATATCACGGCGGCCTATGCCTACCTCGATAACCGCATCAGCAAATCCAACAGCACCGTGCGCTATGCGCCGATCACCGACATTGGCGTCGGCCCCGCCGTGCCGACCCAGGGCACCACGACCTATGCTGTGCCGCGCCACACCGCCTCGGTGTGGGCCGACTACACCTTGCATGACGGCAACCTCAAGGGCTTCGGCGTGGGCGCAGGCGCGCGGTATGTCGGCTCGTCCTGGGGCGATACCGCCAACACCCTGAAGGTTCCGGGCTACACCTTGTTCGATGCGTCGGTGCACTACGACATCCCGCACATCAATACCCAGGGCGACAACCTGCGCCTGGCGCTGAACGCCACCAACCTGGCGGATAAAGAGTACGTGGCGTCCTGCTATTCGTACTCGTGGTGCTGGTACGGCTCGCAACGGACGGTGCAGGCCAGTGCGACGTATCAGTGGTAAGTTGAAAAACCGTTCTGCATAGCAGTATCGGAACAGGTCAGTTCGTTTCGAGCTGACCTTTTTATTTCGCTCAGATGCATCGAGAAGGCATTTTAATGGCCCCCAACTGGCCGATGTTTCGCCAAAATCACTTTTATTTTCAGGTGGTTAGGTGGGATGCCAATGCGTAACGTAAAAATCACGCTGATTGCCTTGGCCCTGGCGAGCGGGGCGGCGGCGGCCCAGGGCAAGACGCTGCGCGAAGGGGATCGGTACATGTGCAGTTGGGGCGCGGGCACGGCGGCCAGGGCCCAGGAGCTGAAGTTGGCCGGTGTTTCGCTGTATGCCGCGCGGCAGAAAATCCAGCGGTACAAGTTCGACAAGTCCTGGATGCGCATGATGGCCATGGGGATCACCGAGCAGACCTATGACAGCCCCTCGCGGCTCAAACCGACGGCTGTTCGTTCGAGCTTTTATGAAGAGTGCGTGCGCTACAAACGGGCGCGTAAATAGACACGCTACATACTCGGTTATTAACCTGATAGTTATTAGGGTTTTAACCCGGTAAGTTTGGAAGTTGCACCAAAAAGTGGCACGAAAGATATCGCGAACCCTGAAAAATGTGTGGTTATTGAATGACTTAGCGCTGTTTCAATCCGACGAAAGGCTAATAATCAACTTGTTACAGGTTGTCTCGGTGGTTATTATGGCCGGGCGTTCACCTCCCACGGTTTATGCATTTTTAAATCCCAAGTTTCCATCAGCTACTTGGGATTTTTTTTGTCCGCGATTTGACCTTCATACCTGCCTGGCAGATAAACGTCCGTGGTTTTTCTGGCGCCAGTGCACCAACGCTTTCGCAGAAAAGTGTGGGGTAGCTAACACTTTCGTAGGATTGCCTACACGCGTTGCACAACCTGATCTACCCTGCATGGATCACGTCCATCGCGTCATGTGTGAGCAAGGGTGCCCAGGATGATTCCGATCGCTGAGTTGAGCCGCATCATGGCGTCCGGTTTCGTCCCGCTGTCGTGCGCTTGTAGTGTCAACCCCCAGGGTTTCTTGACCATCCGAGTCTTCGAACCGGAGTCCGGTCGCGTCGAGCTGCTGTTGACCGGCGTGTCGCCCCAGGGTCTGGACAGCATCCGTGCCATCTCCAACCTGATTGGCGAACTGCGCACCGAACTCAAGGCCGGGCGCCGTGGGTTTGCGGCATTCGGCTAGGCGTCAGAGCCGGCGCAGAAACGAGCGGACAATGCGCTTGGTGGCGTCGGTGGTGTCCAGTTGCTCCAGGGCACTATAGGCATGCCACTGGCAGTCGGTGATTTCATTGCAGGGCCGGGCCTGGTCGATGTTCACCACTGAGGCTTCAAACACGTGATGCAGCGTGTCACTGGCCTTCAACTCCTGCAGATACAGCAAACCATCCACGTTCAGCCCGGTTTCCTCCTGTAACTCCCGCTCGGCCGCGCCGACTGGGCGCTCATCGCGCTCGACCTTGCCACCGGGCAATGCCCATTTCGACCTGGCCTTGCGCACGAACAGAATGTGCCCCTCACTTTCGCAAATCACCGTTGCGCGTATTTTCATCGTCTGTGCCCCCGCAAGATGATCGTCATAAAAGTGTAATGCAATTGTCATGCTGGGTCTTTATGGGCGGAGGCTGGAGACCGCGCAGGAAAACGCTGATACTGCCCGACTGAAAAAGTACCGATGAAGGAAAGTCATATGAGCACCATCCGCTGGGGCATGATCGGTTGTGGCAGTGTTACTGAAATCAAGAGTGGACCCGCTTTCTACAAAGCGCCAGGCTCGGCCCTGGTGGCCGTGATGGGGCGCCGTGAGGAAGCCGTGCGCGATTATGCGGCACGCCATGGGATTACCCGGTTTTACACAGATGCCCAGGCCCTGATTGATGACCCCGAAGTGGATGCGGTGTACATCGCTACGCCCCCCGACAGCCACCTGGAATACAGCCTGCTGGTGGCGGCGGCGGGCAAGCATTGTTGTGTCGAAAAGCCGATGGCGCTGAATGCCGAGCAGAGCGCCTTGATGCAGCGCACCTTCGAGCGGGCCGGGCTGCATCTGTTTGTTTCCTATTACCGCCGCTCCCTGCCGCGCTTCCAGCAGGTGCGTGCCTGGCTGCAAGAGGGGCGCATCGGCGAGTTGCGGCAGCTGAACTGGACGTTGTGCAAGCCGCCATCGCCCACGGACACCAACGCGAGCAACTGGCGTACCGATCCGGCGATTGCCGGCGGTGGTTATTTTGCCGACCTCGCCAGCCATGGCTTCGACCTGTTCCAGTACCTGGCAGGGGATATTGTCGAGGTCACGGGGTATACCGCGCGCCAGGCCGGGCGCTATGCGGCGGAAGATGCGGTCACCGCCTGCTGGAGCTTCAGCTCGGGCGCGCTGGGGATGGGCTGCTGGAACTTTGTGGCTGACCGACGCGAGGATCGGGTCGAGTTGATCGGCAGTAAAGGGCGCATCAGTTTTTCCGTGTTCGACGAGCAGCCGTTGCAACTTGCAGCCGAGGTCAGCGAAACCCTGCATATTGCCCATCACCCCCATATCCAGTGGCACCACGTGCTGGGCATGAACGCGCATATTCGCGGCGAGAGTGTGCACCCGGCACTGGCGATCGAGGCCCTGAAGACCGACCGCATCATGGATCGGGTGTTGCAGCGCAAGCCCTGACGCCGCCCACCCTTGTCGGAGCCGGCAAGGTGTTGGTCTGACTGGCGGCTATTGTCAGGAATTTCCCACAGGAGTACAAATGTACTCCATGACGACTCTCACTCCCCGCCGTTCCGCCATCCTGAACTTCATCCGCGAGCGTATCGCGCAGCAAGGTCAGCCCCCCAGCCTCGCCGAGATCGCCGAGGCCTTTGGTTTTGCTTCGCGCAGTGTGGCGCGCAAACACGTGCTGGCGCTGACCGAAGCCGGGTTTATCGAGGTCAACCCGAACCAGGCCCGGGGGATTCGCCTGCTCAATCAACCGGCGCGGCCTGAGTGGCTGGAGGTCCCTGTGCTGGGCCGCGTGGCCGCCGGCCTGCCCATCGGCGCCGACGCCGAAGTGCACACGCGGCTGATGCTCGACCCGGCGACCTTCGCCCGGGTCCCGGATTACCTGCTGCGGGTCCAGGGGGACTCGATGATCGAGGACGGCATTCTCGATGGCGACCTGGTGGGCGTGCGGCGCAGTGCCGAGGCGCTGAACGGGCAGATCGTGGTCGCGCGCCTGGACGGCGAAGTCACCATCAAGCGTTTCGAGCGAGTGGGCCACAGTGTGCGCCTGTTGCCGCGCAACCCTGCCTATCAACCTATTGTGGTTCGTGCCGACCAGGACTTGGCCATCGAAGGCGTGTTCTGTGGCCTGGTGAGGCAAGGTTGATGGGCGCCGTGGTTGCGCTGGACTCGCTGTTCAATGGCGGGCGGGTGTGGAAGGGGCGGCCGGCTGCGCCGCCGGCCAGTGTGCACCCCACCGGGCTGGCGGCCCTGGATGCGGTGTTGCCCAGCGGTGGCTGGCCGGAGGCGGCCTTGAGTGAAATCCTTGTGGCCCAGCAGGGGGTGGGCGAGCTGCGACTGGTCTGGCCAACCCTGGCGCGGCTGTCGGCGGCCGGCGAGCGGATTGTGCTGGTGGCGCCGCCGTATACCCCATACCCCCACGCCTGGCAGAACGCCGGGGTGGACCTGCGCCAGCTCTCGGTGATCCAGGCCGATGAACGCGATGCCTTGTGGGCGGCCGAGCAATGCCTGCGCTCCGGCAGTTGCGGCGCGGTGCTGTGCTGGCCGCACAAGGCCGATGACCGGGCCTTGCGCCGTTTGCAGGTGGCCGCCGAAACCGGCCAGACCCTGGCGTTTGCCTGGCGGGCCCTGAGCGAGGCGATCAACCCGTCACCGGCCGCCCTGCGCCTGGCCGTCGAACCGAGCCAGGTGCGGGTGCTCAAGTGTCGGGGCGGCCTCGCCCATCCCGCGCCGATTGCCCTGGCCAGCGGGCACTGAGGTTGGTATGCGCTGGGTGTGCATTGTCTTCCCGCAATTGGCGTTGGACGGGGTCTTGCGTCAGCGTCCCGAACCCGACCAACCCTTGGCGTTGTTGGCCGGCCCGCCGCAACGCCGGGTGTTGCAAACCGTCAATGCCGCTGCACGTGCCCTGGGCTTGCGGCCCGGCCAATCCCTGACGGCGGCCCATGCCCTGACCAAGGCTTTTACCTGCGTCGAATACGACCCGGTGGATATCGAGCGCTGCCAGCAATTGCTCGCGGCCTGGGCCTACCGTTTCAGTTCCCAGGTCAGCGTGTTCTATCCGCGGGCCTTGTTGTTTGAAATCGAATCGAGCCTGGGCCTGTTCGGGCCGTGGCCGCTGCTGGAAGCACGCTTGCGCGAGGAACTGACCGCCCTGGGTTTTCGCCACCGTATCGTCGCCGCCCCCAACCCGGCCGCTGCGCGGGTGTTGGCCAATGCCTACGATGGCCTGGCGGTGGCCGATGTCGAGGGTTTACAGCACGCCCTTGGGTCGATGCCGATTGATCGCGTCGGCCTCGACCCGCAAGCCGCCACGGCCTTGTCGCGCATGGGCCTGCGGACCCTGGCCCAGCTGCAGGCGTTGCCCCGGCATACCCTGGCCAGGCGCTTCGACGCGGGGGTGCTCAAGCACCTGGATGCCTTGACCGGGCAACGGCCACTGGCCCTGGATTTTTATCAGCCGCCGGATCGTTTTGATCTGCGCATCGAGTTGAATTTCGATGTGCAGTCCCACCAGGCGCTGCTGTTTCCCTTGCGGCGCCTGACCGGCGACCTTGCGGCGTTCCTTTGTGGCCGTGACAGTGGCGTGCAGCGTTTTGCCCTGCACCTGGAGCATGCCGAGGCGCCCGACAGCGTGATCCAGGTGGGCCTGCTCAGTGCCGAGCGCGAACCCTCGATGCTGTTTGAACTGGCCCGTGGCCGCCTGGAGCAGGTGCAAGTGGCGGCGCCGGTGCGTGGCCTGCGCCTGCTGGCCGAAGACTTGCCGGTGTTTGTACCGCAGCGCCAGGACCTGTTCGACGAGCGCCCGCAGCAAACCCTGCCCTGGGTGCAATTGCGCGAGCGTCTGCGCGCGCGCCTGGGGGATGAGGCGGTGCAGGGCTTGCGCTTCCATGCCGACCATCGTCCCGAGTGCGCCTGGCTGCCGGGCGCCGACAGCCGTGCCTGCCCGGCCTTGAGCCCGGTGCAACGCCCTGGCTGGCTGCTCCATGAACCGACTCTGCTCGCCGAGCAGGGCCTGCAGATCCTGCTGGGCCCGGAGCGCATCGAGTCCGGTTGGTGGGATGGCGCGGATATCCGCCGCGATTACTACCTGGTGCGCACTCGCAGCGGGCAGCAAGGCTGGGCCTATCGCACCGTGGGTGACAGCGCCGGGCTGTGGCTGCAAGGCTGGTTTGCATGATGGAGGGCTACGCCGAGCTGCACTGCCTGTCGAACTTCAGCTTCCAGCGCGGCGCGTCCAGTGCCCGCGAGTTGTTCGAGCGCGCCAAACAGCAGGGGTATCAGGCCCTGGCAATCACCGACGAATGCACCCTGGCCGGCATCGTGCGGGCCTGGCAGGCGGCCAAGGAGGTTGGGCTGGGGTTGATCGTCGGCAGTGAGGTGCGCCTGGAAAACGGCCCGAAACTGGTGCTGCTGGTGGAAAACCTGCAGGGCTACCAACACCTGTGCCGACTGATCACCCTGGCCCGGCGCCGTGCCGCAAAAGGCCAGTACCGCCTGTTACGCGAAGACTTTGCCGAGCCGCTGCCGGGGCTGCTGGTGCTGTGGCTGGCCGACGAGGGCGACACACCTGCCGACGGCCAATGGTTGTGCGAAACCTTCAGCGGGCGGCTATGGCTGGCGGTAGAGCTGCATTGCGCCCAGGACGATGCCCGCCGCCTGGCGCAACGCCTGCAACTGGCCGCCGACCTGCACCTGCCGGCCGTGGCCTGTGGCGATGTGCATATGCATGTGCGCAGCCGGCGCGCCTTGCAGGACACCATGACCGCGATCCGCCATCACCTGCCGGTGGCGCAAGCCGGCCAGCGCCTGCACCCCAATGGCGAGCGGCACCTGCGCAGCCTGGAGGCCCTGGGTGCGCTGTATCCGGCGCACTTGCTCGAAGAATCGCTGCACATCGCCCGCCGTTGCAGCTTCGACCTGAGCCAGTTGCGCTATCAATACCCCAGGGAGCTGGTGCCAGAAGGGCAGAGCCCAAAATCCTGGCTGCGTGCCTTGACCGAAGAAGGCATTGCCCGGCGCTGGCCCGAGGGGGTAGCAGCCAAGACTCTGGAGCAGATCAATAATGAGCTGGAGTTGATCAGCGAGCTGGGCTACGAAAGCTACTTTTTGACGGTGCACGACATCGTGCGCTTCGCCCGCAGCCGTTCGATCCTCTGCCAGGGCCGTGGCTCGGCGGCCAACTCGGCAGTGTGCTTTGCCCTGGGCATCACCGAAATCGACCCCAGCCGCATGAACATGCTGTTCGAGCGCTTCCTGTCCCGGGAACGCAACGAGCCACCGGACATCGACGTGGATTTCGAACACGAGCGTCGTGAAGAGGTGCTGCAATACGTGTTCCAGCGCTATGGCCGGCGCCGCGCGGCCTTGACCGCAGTAGTCAGCAGCTACCACGGTGCCGGCGCGGTGCGTGATGTGGCCAAGGCCCTGGGCCTGCCACCGGATCAGGTCAATGCCCTGGCCGATTGCTGTGGGCGCTGGAGCGATGAAGCGCCGCCATTGGAGCGCCTGCGCGAAGGCGGTTTCGACCCGGACAGCCCGGTATTGCGGCGGGTGTTGGGCCTGACCCAGCAACTGATCGGCTTCCCGCGTCACCTGTCCCAGCACCCCGGCGGTTTCGTGATTTCCGAGCAGCCGCTGGACACCCTGGTGCCCGTGGAAAACGCCGCCATGGCCGAGCGCACCATCATCCAGTGGGACAAGGACGACCTGGACGCCGTGGGCCTGCTCAAGGTGGATATCCTCGCCCTCGGTATGCTCAGCGCGATCCGCCGCTGTTTTGACCTGCTGCGCCGCCATCGTCACCTCGACCTGACGCTGGCGACGGTGCCCTCGGAGGATGCGGCGACCTACGCAATGATCAGCCGCGCCGACACCATCGGCGTGTTCCAGATCGAATCCCGGGCGCAAATGTCCATGCTGCCCCGACTCAAACCCAAGACGTTCTATGACCTGGTGATCGAGGTGGCCATCGTGCGCCCAGGGCCGATCCAGGGCGGCATGGTGCATCCGTACCTGCGCCGGCGGAACAAGGAAGAGCCCACGACCTATCCATCGCCCGAGCTGGAGGCGGTACTCAAGCGCACCCTGGGTATCCCGCTGTTCCAGGAGCAAGTGATGCAGATCGCCATTGTCGCGGCGCACTACACACCCGGCGAAGCTGACCAGTTGCGCCGCTCGATGGCCGCCTGGAAGCGCCATGGCGGTCTGGAGCCCCATCGCCAGCGGCTGCGCGACGGCATGCTCAAGAACGGTTACAGCGAAACCTTCGCCGCCCAGGTGTTCGAGCAGATCAAGGGCTTTGGCAGCTATGGTTTTCCTGAGTCCCATGCGGCCAGTTTCGCCTTGCTGACCTATGCCAGTTGCTGGCTCAAATGCCATGAACCGGCGGCGTTCGCCTGTGCCCTGATCAACAGTTGGCCCATGGGCTTCTACAGCCCGGATCAGATCCTGCAGGATGCGCGTCGCCATCATTTGCAGATTCGCCCGGTGGACGTGACCGCCAGTGACTGGGATTGCAGCCTGGAACCCATTGACGGCCAGCAGCCGGCGATTCGCATGGGCTTGCGCATGATCAGCGGCTTTCGCGAAGAAGATGGCCGGCGTATCGAAACCGCCCGCCAGGCCGCTGGGTTTTGCGGGATCGCCGACCTGGGCGAGCGTGCCCAGTTGGACAGCCGTGCCCAGGAACTACTGGCCGATGCCGGGGCCTTGCGCCAGTTGGCCGGGCACCGGCACCGGGCACGCTGGGACGTGGCCGGGGTGGAGCAACAGTTGGGGTTGTTTGCCGGGGTGTCGAGCCCGCGGGAGGAGGCGGTGCAACTACCGGCTCCCAGTGTCGGTGAGGACCTGTATGCCGACTATGCCAGTGTGGGCACCACCCTGGGGCCCCATCCCCTGGCGCTGTTGCGTGATCAACTGCGTGCGCGGCGCTGCCGCAGTTCACAGGAATTGCAGGCGGTGGAGCACGGACGCAATGTCAGCGTTGCCGGCCTGGTCACCGGGCGCCAGCGCCCGGGCACGGCCAGTGGCGTGACCTTCGTGACCCTGGAAGATGAGTTTGGCAACCTCAACGTGGTGGTCTGGCGTGAGCTGGCCGAGCGTCAGCGCCAGGTGCTGGTGGGCTCACGGCTGCTCAAGGTGGATGGGCGCTGGGAGGCGGTGGGCGAAGTCCGCCATTTGATCGCCGGCCGCCTGAGCGACCTGACGCCGCTGTTGGCGGGGATCAGCGTGCGTAGCCGGGATTTCCACTGACGGGTAGGGCGCACCGACCTAATCGTCCCTCCTGTGGGGGCCGGCTCCTGCAATGGTTCTTCTACACAGTGAAACCATCGCGCCCGGCTATGCTCCAACATTGGCGACTGTCCTCTCTCTGCACTGAGCTGATCCATGCAATTTCTATCCAATACCTACGGCTGTGACGGTTGGGGCGGTGAAATGGCCCAAAGGATTCGTGCCTTTGACTGGTCCACCACTGACCTGGGCCCCATTGATACCTGGTCCACCAGCCTGACCTGCGCGGTGCAGATGCTCCTCGCTTCGCCAGTGCCGATGGTGATGCTCTGGGGCCGCGCCGGGTACATGATCTACAACGACAGCTATTCGGTGTTTGCCGGCGGGCGCCACCCGTTTTTGCTGGGGGTGCCGGTCGAGCAGGGCTGGCCGGAAGTGGCCGAGTTCAACCGGCATGTCATGGACACCTGCCTGGCCGGTGGCACCTTGTCCTATCGCAACAAGGCCTTGATGCTGCTGCGCAATGGCCGCCCCGAGGATTTGTGGCTGGACCTCTATTACAGCCCGGTGGCCGGCGACGACCAGCATCCGGCCGGCGTGTTGGCGATCGTTGTGGAGACCACCGAGCATGTGCTGTCCGAGCGTTTGCGCCAGGAAGCCGAGGGGGCTTACCGGGTGGCGGACGAACGCTTGCAACTGGCCCTCAATGCCGGGGCGTTGCTGGGGTCGTTTGTCTGGGATGTGCTGCCGGATCGCCTCTCGGGCGACGAGCGTTTCGCCCGTACCCTGGGCCTGTCCATGGACGACGTGGAGCGGGGTGTTTCCATTGCAGTCGCCACCCAGGCCATCCACCCCGACGACCTGGCGCGGGTCAACCGCCTGATTGCCCAGACCCTGGCGACGGGTGGGCCATATAACGTCGAGTTTCGCGTGCGACGCCCGGACGCCAGCTATCTGTGGGTACTGGCCAGCGGGCGCTGCGAGCTGGACGCGGGCGGCCAGCCGTTGCGCTTTCCCGGGGTGATCATTGATATCCATGTGCGCAAGATCGCTGAAGAGTCTCTGCTCAAGCTCACCCATAACCTGGAGCAGCGCGTCGCCGCCGAAGTCCAGGCGCGCTCGGCCGCCGAGGAGCAGTTACGCCAGTCGCAAAAGCTCGAGGCCATTGGCGGGCTGACGGGGGGCGTGGCCCATGACTTCAATAATCTGCTGCAGGTGATTGCCGGCAACCTGCACCTGCTGGCCCGCCATGAGCGCGATAACGCCCAGGTCCAACGGCGCGTCGGTGCTGCCCTGGCGGCCGTCGAACGCGGTGCCAAGCTGTCCTCGCAGCTGCTGGCCTTTGCCCGGCGCCAGCCACTGTCACCGGCGGTGTTCAACCCGCGGCGCATTTATGAAGGCCTGGGTGAGTTGCTGCAGCGGGCCCTGGGGGAAACCATCCAGATTGATGTGCAGTTGCCGCAAGACCCGTGGTGCATCCATGTCGATCGCAATCAACTGGAAAACGCCGTGCTCAACCTGGCGATCAACGCCCGGGATGCGATGAAGGGCGAGGGGGTGATCCGCATCACCGGTGAAAACATCACGTTGTCGCCCGAAGATGGCAGCCGCAGCGGGATTGCCCCCGGCGAATATGTGCGCCTGTCGGTCAGCGACACGGGGGCCGGCATGTCGCCGGCGGTGCTGCAGCGGGTCTTCGAGCCGTTCTTTACCACCAAGCCTGACGGTCACGGCACCGGCCTGGGCTTGAGCATGGTGTTTGGCTTCGTCAAGCAAAGTGGCGGGCATGTGCAGATCAGCAGCGAGCCAGGCCAGGGCACCCTGGTGCAGATGTACTTCCCCCACAGCCTTGAGCCGGAAAGCCAGGAAGCGCCCGACCAGGTGGAGCAGCAGGAAGGCGGCCGGGAAACCATCCTGGTGGTGGAGGACAACGAAGGCGTCCGCGGCGCCGCGGTGGAACTGCTGCAACAGGCCGGCTACACGGTACTCACTGCCACCGATGGCGATGACGCCATGCTGATGCTGCGCACCGGCTTGCGGCCGGACCTGATCTTCACCGATGTGGTCATGCCGGGGCGGATCAAAAGTACCGACCTGGCCACCTGGGCCAAGGCGCAACAGCCGCCCATTGCAGTACTGTTCACCTCCGGGCATACCCGTGACATTCTTTCCAGCGACCACCTGCTGGGCAACGACATTCATCTGCTGGGCAAGCCCTACAGCCCCGAGGAACTGGCGCGACAGGTACGCTCGGTATTGACCACGCAGGTGAGCTACTGCGATTGAACGTTTACCCCTGTTGCCGGATCCACCCCTGGACCGCTGACTCTTATAAGGTTGACCATGACTTCATCGCGCCACTTGCCGCCTGCCACTGATCTTCTGGCCGCGCGCCCCGGTTTTGTCCGGGTGCGCGGCGCCCGGGAACATAACCTGCGCAATGTCGATGTGGACATCCCACGGGATGCTCTGGTGGTGTTCACCGGGGTGTCGGGGTCGGGCAAATCATCCCTGGCGTTTTCCACGTTGTACGCCGAGGCGCAGCGGCGTTACTTCGAGTCGGTCGCGCCTTATGCCCGGCGCCTGATTGACCAGGTGGGCGTGCCGGATGTGGACTCCATCGAGGGGCTGCCGCCGGCCGTGGCCCTGCAACAGCAGCGGGGCACGCCGAGCACGCGCTCGTCGGTGGGCAGCGTGACCACCTTGTCCAGCCTGATCCGTATGCTCTATTCCCGTGCCGGCAGTTATCCGCCGGGGCAGCCGATGCTGTATGCCGAAGACTTTTCGCCGAACCTGCCCCAGGGCGCCTGCCCGCAGTGCCACGGCCTGGGCCGCGTGTATGAAGTGACCGAGGCACTGATGGTGCCCGATCCGTCCCTGACCATCCGCCAGCGGGCGGTCGCCGCCTGGCCGCTGGCCTGGCAGGGGCAAAACCTGCGGGACATCCTTGTGACCCTGGGTTACGACGTCGATATCCCCTGGCGCGAGCTGCCGAAAAAACAGCGCGACTGGATCCTCTTCACCGAGGACACGCCCACGGTGCCGGTGTATGCCGGCTTGACCCCGGAGCAGACCCGCGACGCCCTCAAGCGCAAACTCGAACCCAGCTACCAGGGTACTTTCAGCGGCGCCCGTCGCTACATTCTGCACACCTTCACCCACACCCAGAGCGCGCTGATGAAAAAGCGTGTCGCGCAATTTATGCAAGGCAGCCCGTGCCCCTTGTGCGAGGGCAAGCGCCTGACCAAGGCCGCGTTGTCGGTGAAGTTTGCCGGGGTGGATATTGGCGAGCTGTCGCAACTGACATTGTTGCAACTGGCGCAGCTCCTGCGCCCGGTGGCCGAGGGCAAGGGTCGGGTAAAACTCTCGGTGGAAAAACGCCTGGCCGCCCAGCGCATCGCCCAGGATTTGCTGGAGCGGGTCAGCACCCTGACCGACCTGGGCCTGGGCTATCTGTCCCTGGAGCGCAGCACGCCAACCCTGTCCTCTGGCGAATTGCAGCGCCTGCGCCTGGCGACGCAATTGGGCTCGCAACTGTTCGGCGTGATCTATGTGCTGGACGAACCGTCGGCCGGCTTGCATCCGGCGGATGGCGAAGCCCTGTTCACGGCGTTGGAGCGCCTGAAAGCCGCCGGCAACTCACTGTTTGTGGTGGAGCACGACCTGGAAACCATGCGCCGTGCCGACTGGTTGATCGACGTCGGCCCGGCGGCGGGCGAGCAGGGCGGCCATGTCCTGTACAGCGGCCCACCGGCAGGCCTGGCACAGATTGCAGCGTCACAGACCCGCGAATACCTGTTTGCCGAGCCGCGCCCGCTGAACACTTCGCGCCGTGCGCCGAGCGGCTGGCTCAGCCTGGAAGGGGTCAGCCGCAATAACCTCGACGAGGTGAGCGTGGACTTTCCCCTGGGCTGTTTTACTGCTGTGACGGGGATTTCCGGCTCGGGTAAATCCAGCCTGGTCAGCCAGGCCCTGCTGGACCTGGTGGGTGAGGGGCTGGGTCGGGTGGTGGTCAGCGACGACGAGCCCGACCTCGAAGACCCGGCGCCGCAAACCAGCAGTGGCCGCATCCGCGCGGGCCTGGAGCAGATCCGCCGCCTGGTGCAGGTGGATCAGAAGCCCATCGGCCGCACCCCGCGCTCCAACCTCGCGACCTACACTGGCCTGTTCGATAACGTGCGCAAGCTGTTCGCCGCTACCCCAGCGGCGAAAAAACACCACTACGATGCCGGGCAGTTCTCCTTCAACGTCGCCAAGGGTCGTTGCCCGAAGTGCGAGGGTGAGGGTTTTGTCAGCGTCGAATTGTTGTTTATGCCCAGCGTCTACGCACCTTGCCCGACCTGCCACGGCGCGCGCTACAACCCCCAGACCCTGGCGATTACCTGGCAGGGCCTGAACATTGCCCAGGTGCTGGGCTTGACCGTTGAGCAGGCGGTGGACGTCTTCGCCGAACAACCCAGCGTGCTGCGCGCGTTGCGGGTCCTGCGCGACATCGGCCTGGGCTACCTGCGCCTGGGCCAGCCGGCCACCGAGCTGTCCGGTGGCGAGGCCCAGCGGATCAAACTGGCCACCGAACTGCAACGTACCGCACGGGGCGCAACCCTGTATGTCCTCGACGAGCCCACCACCGGCCTGCACCCCCGTGATGTCGACCGCCTGCTGCTGCAACTCAACCACCTGGTGGATGCCGGTCACACAGTGATCGTGGTCGAACACGAAATGCGCGTGGTGGCTCAGAGCGACTGGGTCATCGACATCGGCCCAGGCGCCGGCGACCAGGGCGGCAACGTCGTCGCCAGCGGCACGCCCCAGCACCTCGCCCAGAACCAAACCAGCCGCACTGCCCCCTTCCTCGCACGCGAGCTGGGGCAAGGGAATTGACCTTGGGCATGACAAGAGGCCCCTGGATGGACTAGCTTCAAGGTGGACCAGTCATTGATTAACTTGCGGAGGTACTTCATGCCAGTGAAACATGATCTTTATCAGGATTTGGGGTTGAGCAAGGAGGATGTCCAGCAGCGTCGGGCAAGCCACCATCGGTTGGATGTATTGCTCACCCAGTATGACGTTGCCGACAAGGAGGTGCTGGAGGCTGAATCTGCAAGTGCCAATGACGATGATGTGGAGAACCTGAAGAAGAAACGCCTGTTGATCAAAGATAAAATCGTCGAACAACTGGAGCAGACCAAGGGGCGTTAGCCAACGCTGGGGGAGGGGTCCATATTTGTTCAGAATTGCCCCAAGGACAACAACCCCGCCACTGCCTATTATCCCAACCGTTCGCCCGACCCTGGGGCACGTTGACTGCGCATGGAATGCGTTGTGGTGTCGGGCGAACTCTTTTTCTAGGTGCGCAGCACCTGCAGGCAGGCGTCGATCGAGCGCTGCTGGGTGTCTGCATACAGCTGCAACTCATCAAGGGTCTGGCGGCCCAGGGCCTGTTCAAACTCAGCCTGGTTGGCGTTGGCCGCGTAGTGACTCTGCGCCGCATCGCCCAGGTTCGACTGGAAAATCCCCGCCGCGCTGACCGGCAGAAAATCTTCATACACCAACGGTTCGATATCGACGTAACCCGCCTCGATCAACGCGTCCAGACTCTGTGGCGCGTCCTTCTCGGCGGCACGGCCCTTGTCGGTCACTCGGTAGCGAAAGTACGCCAAACCTTGCTCGCGCATGGCCCGATGGTTATCCGGGAAGGCCTGGAAGTGCTGTGCCATCAGTTCGGTATAGCGCTGGGCGTTGGCTTCATTGGGAAAGGCACCCAGTTCGTCCCGCGCGGCGTTGAGCAGTTGGTCATAGAGCGCCCGGCCCTTGGGCGTCAGGGCCACGCCACGTTGTTCGATTTCGCCAAAGCGTGCGCTGTGGCTGCCCTTGGCATCGGTAAAGGCAATGGCTTCGTCGAGGGCCTTGAAACTGGTCTGGCGTAGCAGGATCGGGCATTGGCGGCGGGGTGGGCCTTCGATCACGGCTTTGGGGGTGATGCCTTTGCCGGGCATGTCGGCTTGTACGCGGTCGATGTCCAGGGTGCGTGGGGTCAGGTGATTGATATGCGGGCCCTTGAAGGCCACCACGTCGGCAATCAGCCGGTGTTGGTCGCTGAGTTGCTGGTACTGGGCCGCGCTGACCGTGGCGGTGTGGTGCCAGCGAAAGGTTTCCAGGGCTTGCTGGATAAAGGCCTGGGCATCGCTGGCATTCAGGCCGCCGTCGGCTTCGGCCTGTTCGATCAGGGCCAGGGCCCGTGGGGTGAAGATGGAGCGCTTGGCCAGGGCTGATTCGGCAAAGGCCCGCAGTTCAAGGTTTTCGATCAGCTCCAGGCGCAGCAGCGAGGTGAAGACCCGGAACGGGCTGGTCTGCAAGGCGCTTTCATGCACGGCGCGAAAGGCTGTGGAATGCACCGGCACGCCGGCCGGGGTGAGGTCGTAGTAACCCACCGGGTGCATGCCCATTACTGCAAACAGGCGGCTGATGGTTGCCAGCTCATAGGCGCTGCCCAGGCGGATGGCGCCGTGGCGCTCCATGTCCAGGCGCTGGATTTCGCCGGTGTGCTGCAGTTGCTGCGCCAGGTCTGGATCGCTCGCCAGCACCCGGGCATTGGTTTCGGCCACCAACTCCAGCAGCGCGCCATACAGCGGCACTTCCTCGCGGTACATGTCGGACATGGCCTTGGAGAAGTCTTTGCGGATGGCATCGGGGCTGATAAAGCGCGGGGTAGGCATAGAAAAATTCCTGGCTGCGGTAACGGTGGTGTGGGCCGTAAGCCAGATTTTGTTGGGCGCTGCCCGAGGGCGCAAACGAAGATTCCTCTGGACTTCATTCTGCAAATGAATGAGCGCCACAGGCACACACAAAAATCCCGCCTGGGTAGGCGGGATTGGTCAACCCAGGTTGCCCTGGATCAGGCCGGGAACAGTTCGCTCAGTTTCATCGCCAGCATCATGTCGCCTTCGGCGCGCAGTTTGCCGCCCATGAAGGCCTGCATGCCGTCGGTTTCGCCGCTGACGATACCTTTCATGGTTTCAGCGTCCATCACCAGAGTCACCTGGGCGTCAGGGTTCACGCCTTCTTGCAGTTCGCAGGTGTTGTCCTTGACGATCAGGGAGAAGTTCTGGCTCTCGTCGATACGGAAACCGAACACCAGGTCCAGGCCGTCGGCAGCGGCTGGGTTGAATTTGGCTTTCATTGCTTCTACGGCTTTAGCTACGTCAGTCATGGTTCGATCCTTTTATGGGTGGTGCCAGTGACCTTGGGGTCACGGTTGGCCGCAATTCATCGGAAGGTGATGAGCTGCGGCGCCTTCAACAGTTGCAAGTGGGTATGGCTGTTGAAGGAAGCCAGTGCCACTTCGCGTCCACGGAACTTCAAGTGGTTGAGCGAAGTGTTGACAATCTGCCAGTTCAGCTCGAAAGCCTGGGTGGCAGGTATGCGGGTAATCAGGTGGAGCAGGGCGGTGATGGTGCCGCCAGAAGTAAATACGGCGATCTTGTGGGAACTGTCGGCAGTCTCTAGCAGGCGCTGCAGACCACCCTGGACGCGCTCGACAAACCCCAGCCAGCTTTCCAGGCCAGGAGTGTCGTAGGTGCCGCTCAGCCAGCGTTCGATGATCAGGGCGAAGATACGCTGGAACTCGCCACGGTTATTCTGGGCGTTGCGCAGGATATCCAGGGCTTCGGGCTCGCTGTCGAGCAGGTCCGGGAGCAGGGCGCGGATGATCGCGTCGGCGTCGAATTCGTTGAAGGCACTGTCGATTTCCAGGGGCGGCACCGGCAAGCCCTGGGCGCCGATGGACTCGAACGTGGCATTGGCCGTGTGCTGCTGGCGCCGCAGGTCGCCCGACACACAGCGGTCGAACGTCAGGCCCAGGTCTGCCAGATGGCTGCCCAGTATCTGCGCCTGCTGCACACCCACGGGCGACAGGACATCATAGTCGTCTGCACCGAAGGAGGCCTGGCCATGTCGAATCAAATAGATGCTGCCCACGTCCGTCACCCGGTACGTTGAAAGTCTGGCGAGGTTATGAGGATGCCGGGAAGCTGTCAATGAAAAAACATACGCTTGTTTTAAAAGCCCGTTAGAGGCCGATATCCGTGTGGGAGCTGTCGAGCCTTGGCGAGGCTGCGATGGCAGCGGCACTGTGAGCAGAGATGTTGCCTGGCCCACCGCTATCGCAGCCTCGCCAAGGCTCGACAGCTCCCACAGGGTTTAGCGGTGTTTGTTGGATCCTTTCACGAGCATGAGCCTTGAGAGGCCCGTTTCAAGGGGTTTCAGCTCTGGCTCACCGGCCGTCCCATCGGTATGCTGGGGCAATCGCGCCTGGCGCACCGTTTCTGTAAGGAGTCCCATGGAGTTTTTGGCTGAGTATGCAAGTTTTCTGGCTAAAACCGTCACGTTGGTCGTCGCCATCCTGGTGGTGCTGATCAGTTTTGCGGCGTTGCGCAGCAAGGGCCGGCGCAAGAATGCCGGGCAGTTGCAGGTCAGCAAGCTCAATGACTTTTACAAAGGCCTGCGCGAGCGCCTGGAGCAGACCCTGCTCGACAAGGATCAGCTCAAGGCCCTGCGCAAGTCCCAGGGCAAGGCCGAGAAAAAACAGAAGAAAACCCCCGAAGCCAAGCCACGGGTGTTTGTGCTGGATTTTGACGGGGACATCAAGGCGTCGGCCACCGACAGCCTGCGCCACGAAATCACTGCGCTGCTGAGCCTGGCCACGCCCAAGGATGAAGTGGTACTGCGCCTGGAAAGCGGCGGTGGCATGGTCCACAGCTATGGCCTGGCGTCCTCGCAATTGGCGCGGATCCGCGAGGCGGGCGTGCCGTTGACGGTGTGCATCGACAAGGTCGCGGCCAGCGGCGGCTACATGATGGCGTGCATCGGCGAGAAGATCATCAGCGCACCGTTTGCCATCCTCGGCTCGATTGGCGTGGTGGCCCAGTTGCCCAACGTCAACCGCCTGCTGAAAAAGCACGATATCGACTTTGAAGTACTCACCGCTGGCGAGTACAAGCGCACCCTGACGGTGTTTGGCGAAAACACCGAGAAGGGCCGGGAGAAGTTCCAGGAAGACCTGGATATCACCCATCAACTGTTCAAGAACTTCGTGTCGCGCTATCGCCCGCAACTGGCGATTGATGAAGTGGCTACCGGCGAAGTCTGGTTGGGCGTCGCGGCGCTGGACAAGCAGTTGGTAGACGCGCTGCAGACCAGTGACGAATACCTGGCCACCAAGGCCAAGACCGCCGAGTTGTTCCACCTGCACTATGCCGAGCGTAAAAGCCTGCAGGAGCGGGTGGGCCTGGCGGCCAGCGGCTCGGTGGACCGGGTGCTGCTGACCTGGTGGAGCCGCCTGACTCAACAGCGTTTCTGGTAACTCACCCACCCTGTAGGCGCCGGCAAGCCGGCACCTACAGGGGATCGCGTCGATCCTGCAGCAGTGGAATCGGATGCCTCATCAGCAGGCCCACCACCAGCGCCCCCAGCAGCCCCAATAGCCCCGCCACCCACAACACCCTGGCAAACCCGCCGACAAACGCTTGCCACGCCAAGGGTTGCAGCCATCCCTGCGCCGATTCCGGCAGCAGTGCCATGGCCGCTGGCATATCCCCGGCCACCACCCGCGAGGCAATCCCCGGTACCTGGGCCTGCCATTGCGTACCAAGGCTGGTTTGCAGCAGATACTCGCTATGGCTGGCCAATAGCGCGCCATACACCCCAATCGCCAACATAATCGCGCTGAAACGCATCGTGGTGCTCATGCCCGATGCCATGCCCGCGCGGTCCCTTGGCACGCAGGCCATGATGTTTTTCTGGGTGTCGCCATTGAGCAGGCCGGCCCCGGCGCCAGTCACTGCAATCGCCAGGGCGAACGGCAGATAACCGCCGACATTCACCGCCCAGGCGCTGAGCAGGTTGCCGCTGCCCACCAGGGCCAGGCCGGCCGCCATCATGGTCGCGGGGGCAAAGCGGCTGGCCAGGCGTGCGCCGATCCGCGGGCAGATCAGCATGGTCAGGGCAAACGGTAACATTCCCAAGCCCGAGGCAATCGCGGAAAACCCCAGGCCGTTTTGCAGGTAGAACGGCAGCAGCGTCATCATCACCTGGGCACACCCGGCATAGGCAAACATCCCCAGCAAGGCCCCGATAAACCGTGGGTACTGGAACAGTTGCAGGTCCACCATGGGCCGGCGCTGCAAGCGCTCCACCCACACAAACAGGCCCAGCAGCAACGCGCCGCCGAGCAGCCGCGCATAGGTCAGCGGGTTGTCCCAGCCTATGCGATTGGCTTCGATCAGGCCCCAGATCAGGCACAGCAGGCTGGCGCTGAAGGTCAGGCTGCCCCAGGGGTCGAGGCGCGCCGATTGGCTGTCGCGCGATTCCGGGATGGCGTGCAGGACCAGTGCGAGCAAGGCCAGGCCCACCGGCAGGTTGAGGTAGAAAATCCAGCGCCAGCCCATGTAGTGGGTAATCAGGCCGCCAAGGGTCGGCGCGGCGGTCATCGCCACGCCCATGCAGGCGCCCCAGAATGCCCAGGCCTTGGCCCGTTCCAGGTCATCGTGAAAGGCATGGCCGATGGAGGCCAGGGCCGAGGTCAGCAGCAACGCTGCACCGACACCCTTCACGGCACGGGCGATATCCAGCAGCAGCACGCTGGGCGCGGCGCCACAGCCCAGGGAGGCGAGAATAAAAATCCCCAGGCCCCACACCAGGGTTTTCTTGCGGCCGAAGCGGTCGGCAATGCTCCCGGCTGGCAGCAGCAGGGCGGCGAACGCCAGCATATAGGCGCTGACTACCCATTCGATATCGGCGAAATTGGCGCCCAGGTCGCGAGCAATGGTCGGCAGGGTCACGGCGACGATGTTGGTGTCGAGGACAATCAACGAACAGACCCCGGAGGCGGTCAACAGGGTAAGGCGGGGGCTGACCCGGCTCATGGCAGGATTACCTGGCAGGCAACAGGAAAGACGGATTTGACGGGCATCAGGTGGACTCTCTACTGTGGGTGTTCTGTGAGCTTATCGTCGGCGCCCAGTGATTCTGTTAGCCGAGGCGAAGCACATCATTACCTTTGAGCTAATCCTGTGATGGAAATACGTCATTTCCGCTACTTCCTGGCCGTTGCCCGGCACCGCAACTTCACGCGGGCCGCCGAGCAACTGGATATTGCCCCACCCACCTTGAGCCGACAGATCCAGGATATGGAGCGCGCCCTGGGTACCCGCCTGTTTATCCGGCGTCAGCGGGATGTCAGCCTGACCGAGGCGGGCAGCGCGTTGCTGGGTGAAGCTGAAGCCACCGTGCGCCAGTTCGAGTTCGCCCAGCGCAATGCCCAGCGCGCCGGGCGTGGCGAGATCGGCCATATCGAGTTGGGCTATGTGGCGTCGGCGGTGTATTCCGGCGTGTTGCAACGCCAGGTGCAGGGGTTTTGCGCGGAGTTTGCCGATGTCAGCCTCAGCGTGCGGGAAAGCCCCATGGCCCTGTTGCCGGGGCTGGTGGCCGAAGGGCGCTACGACATTGGCTACATTCGCTCACCCATGACCCTGCCCGACGGCGTGGAGGCGCTGCGCCTGGGCAGTGAGGGTTTTGTCCTGGCGCTGCCACAGGGCTCGTGGCTGCTGGGCTTGAAGGCGATCACCTGCGAGCATTTGCAGAACGAGACCTTCATCCTGCCCGAGCAAATCAGCGGCACCTTGCAGGTGGCCGCGCAAGGCGGGTATGCCCCGCGCCTGGGGCCGCAGCCGGGAGGCCTGGTGGCGGTGATTGCCCTGGTGTCCCTGGGGCAGGGCGTGGCGGTGGTGCCGGAGTCGGTGGTGGGGCATGTCAGCTTGCCGGGTGTGCACTACCGCACCCTCCAGGGCAGCGATGCGTCGTCGTGGCTGTCGCTGATCTACCGGCGCTTTGAAAAAGCCCCGGCGGTGGTGCGTTATATCCAGCACATCAAACACAGCCCCACCCCGTAGCAACTAGCCCCTACCGGGTCAGGCGGGGCTGTATCGAGTCTGCCAGCTGCGTGAGGATCAGGCAGCATGACACCGCCCCCGCATCCAGCACCCCCAGCGAGCGTTCGCCCAAACGGCTGGCCCGGCCGATCTTGGCCACCAGGTCCTTGGTCGAGTCGCGGCCCTGGGAGGCGGCGCTTTTCATCGTGTCCAAGGCGTCGCTGAAGGACGCACCCGCTGCCTGTGCCTGCTCAAACGCCTCCACCGCCGGGATCAGGGTGTCCATCAGGCACTTATCGCCGACGCCGGCTTCGGTGATGTCCTGCAGGGAGGTGAGGCCGCCGCGCAGTAGATGGGCGAAGGTCGCGGCGTCGATATTTTCGCTGCCACGCACTTCATCGGCCATGCCGATAAACAGGCTGCCATACAGCGGGCCCATGGAGCCGCCGATGCCTTCCATCAGGCTCAGGGTCAGTTCATCCAGGGCCTCGGCCAGGGTCAGTTGCCGGCCTTCGAGGGTGCGGCCGCAATGGGCGAAGCCCTTGGCCATGTTGATGCCGTGGTCGCCATCGCCAATCGCGCCATCGACTTCGCTGAGGTATTCACGGTTGGCGACGATCACGCTGACCAGGTCGGTGACAATCGCACTGCCGTCGTGGGTAGAAAAATGCTGGCTCATGGTCTATTCCGCCTGGGTCATGCCGATGGAGCGGCAAGGTTGGTCGATCAGGGTTTTCAGCTCGGCATCCAGGCCCAGCAGGGTCAGGGTCACGCCCATCATTTCCAGGGAAGTGAAGTAGTTGCCGACGTAGCAGCGATGGATCTTCAGGCCCTTGGCCTTGAGCTGGCTTTCGACTTCGGCGTAGAAGATGTACAGCTCCATCACCGGCGTCGCGCCCAGGCCCGAGACCAGCACCACCACGCTGTCATCCTGGCTGAAATCGCGGTCGGCGAGAATCGGTGCCAGCATGCGTTCAGCCATGGCCGCTGCAGACTCGATCGGGATCACCTCGATCCCGGGTTCGCCGTGGTGGCCGATCCCCAACTCCATCTGGCCGTCCGGGATCTGGAAGTTCGGCTTGCCCACCGCGGCAATGGTGCAGGGCGTCAGGCCGATGCCGATGGAGCGGCAGTGATCGACCGCCTTCTGTGCGACGCGGATCACTCCATCCAGGTCATAGTGCTGCGCGGCGGCGGCCCCGCCGATCTTCCACATGAAAATTTCCCCGGCGACCCCGCGGCGCTTGGCGATATCGGCCTTGGGTGCCGACGCCACGTCATCGTTGGCGACCACGGTGCGGATCTGCATGTCCTTGCTGGCGGCCATTTTCATCGCCAGCTTCACGTTCATATTGTCGCCGGCATAGTTGCCGTACAGACAGGCCACGCCGGCGCCGTGATCGGCGACACGAAACGCGTCGAAGAAACTCTTGGCGGTGGGCGACGAGAAGATTTCGCCGACGGCCACCGCGTCCACCAGGCCGGGGCCGACGTAGCCGAGAAACGCCGGCTCATGGCCGGAACCGCCGCCGGTGACGATGCCCACGCGGCCTGGGCCGGAAGGCTTGGCCTTGCTGATCACGCGGGGGTTGCTGTCGCATTGGGCCAGTTCGGGATGGGCGACCAGAATGCCGCGCAGCATGTCCTCGACCACTTGGTCCGGATCGTTGATGACTCGATTCATAACGCGGGTTCCTGTTCTTGTTGTCTTGGGCGCAGTCGTTCAAGTGTGGGAGCGGGCAGGCCCGCTTCCACATTTGGATATGTGTTGGGTTCAGGGCTCGAGCACGACCTTCAAGGACTTGTCCCCGCGCTCCATTACCGCAAACGCCTCCTTGAAATCCGCCAGCGCAAACTTGTGGGTCACCACGTCGCGCATGTCGATTTTGCGCTTGCCGATAAAGTCGATGGCCCGTGGGTACATGTACGGGCCCAGGTGCGAGCCGAGTACGTCCAGCTCCTTGCGGTCGCCGATGATCGACCAATCTACCGTGGCCTCGTCGTTGAACACGCTGAATTCGACGAAACGCCCCAGCTTGCGCAGCATCGCCAGGCCCTGGTTCACCGCTTTGTGGTGCCCGGTGGCTTCGATATAGATATCGCAGCCATAGCCGTCGGTGATTTCGCGGATTTTCGCCAGTACATCAACCTCGGCCGGGTTCCAGACTTCGTCGGCGCCCATGCGCAGGGCCAGTTCGGCGCGTTCGGGTTTCATGTCGAGCACGATCAGGCGTTTGGGGTTGCGCATGCGCACCGCGCCGATGATCCCCAGGCCGAGGGTGCCGGCGCCGGCCACGACCACCACATCGTCGAAATCCACATTGGCCCGTTCCGCCGCGTGCAGCGAGCAGGCCAGCGGCTCGATCAGGATCGCTTCGTCCGGCGCGATGGAGTCCGGCACCTGGTGGATGATGCCTTCCTTGGTGAAAATCATGTACTGGGCCATGGCGCCCTGTACGTTGTTCTGGAAGCCATAGAGGTCGTGCTTCTGGCACATCCAGTACTGGCCGTGGTTGCAGAAACGGCAGCCCCAGCAGGGCACGATCTGCTCGGAAATCACCCGGTCGCCGACCTTCACCCCGCGCTTTTCAGCGCCTGGGCCCAGGGCGACCACGCGGCACACAAACTCATGCCCGGGAATCATCGGCGGCTTGACGTAGCGCGGCTGCTCGGCGTCGCCCCAGAACGACGGCGCGCCGCGATAGGTCTTGATATCGCCCATGCAGATGCCGCACAGCTCGACCTTGGTCAGGATCTCGTCGGGGCCTGGCGTCGGTACATCGACGGTTTCCAGGCGATAGTCTTCCGGGCCATGGCAGACCACGGCCTGCATGGTCTTGGGGATCACTGGGTGGAGGTGTTCGGCGGTACGTTCGGTAGCGATGGACATGACAAACCTCACGACGAATAGAAGGATTACTGAATGCTGTAGCCGCCGTCGATCACCATATTGGCGCCGGTGATCATCTGGGCTGCGTCGCTGAGCAGGTACAACGCCAGCCCGGCGATTTCATCCGGCTGGGCAAAACGGCCCGCCGGGATCTGCAATTTGGCCCGTTCGCCCACTTCGCCGGCCCAGGCTTTTTTGCCCAGGGCGGTCTCGACGATGGTGGGGGAGATGGCATTTACATTAATGTGCGGCGCCCATTCCATGGCCAGGACCTTGGTCATGCCGACAATCGCGGCCTTGCTCGCGCAATAGGCCACATGCCGATCCAGGCCGATCACCGCCGCCTGGGACGCCAGGTTGACGATGCGCCCGCTGCCCTGGGCGAGCATGTGCCGGGCGCAGGCCTGGGCCACGAAAAAGCTGGCCTTGAGGTTGATATCCAGGGTGATGTCCCAGGCGTTTTCGCTGACGTCGATGGCCTTGTCCAGCATCACCACGCCGGCGCTGTTGATCAGATAATCCAGGCGTTTGAAGTGCGCGAACACGTAGTCGATGCTGCTCTGCACCTGATCGAGCTGGCGCAGGTCGACGGCCAGGCCAAGATGTCCGGCGCCGAGGCTGGCGGCTATTTCCACCACGGCCGGATCGCGGTCGAGCAGCGCCACGCGTGCGCCACGCTCCACCAGCAGGCTGGCACATGCCAGACCAATCCCCGCAGCCCCACCGGTGATCACGGCGCAGCGGCCGCTGAGGTCGAAGGCTTGGTTCCAGAATCCAGACATTGGTTTAACTCCATTCTCAAAAACAGTGGAGATCGGATGTGGGAGCTGGCTTGCCTGCGATGCGGGCACCTCGGTCTGTCAGGGATGCCGAGGTGAGGCAATCGCAGGCAAGCCAGCTTCCACATTGACCGCGTTGCTATTTAGTGCCGCTGACCTGCTGGTACAGCGCATCCGCATTGGCATTGGTGACCGGCACCCACGGCAGGATGTAGTTCTTCGCGGTGCCGTCGGCCCATTTCACGTCCTTGGCATAGCGCTCCCAAATCACCGACTTGGGCTTGTAGTCTTCGCCCGCCAGTTGCCGCAGGGCTACGTCCAGTGCGCCCTGGGACTGGGCCTGGGCGTCTTGCAGGAAGGTGGTGACTTCATCTCGTTTCGCTGCCTGAATCGCGTCCGGCATGCCGTCGATGGAGGTGACAGGCACCTCCTTGGAGGTCAGTCCATGGGACTTGAGGGCCTGCACGGCGCCGAGGGCCATGTCGTCGTTTTGCGCGATCACCCCATTGATGCCCTTGGGGTGGGCGTTCAGCCAGTCTTCAGTCAGGGTCAGGGCCTGGGCGCGGTCCCAGTTGGCAGTCTTCTTCTCGATGATCTTGATCCCGGGGTGTTTGCCCAGCACTTCCAGCTCGCCTTTTTCCCGGTCGATCTGCGCCGACTGGCCAATCGGGCCCTGGATGATCACCACATTGCCCTTGCCCTGGAGTTTGTCGACCATGGCCTGGGCCTGCAGGCGACCACCCTCGACATCGTCGTTGCCCACGTACGGCACGCTGGCGTCGGCGACCTTGGTGTTGGAGGCGATCACCACCACATCATTGGACATTGCCTGCTTCACCGTGCCGACACCGGCCTTGGTGTCGATGGGCACGAAGAGGATCGCGTCGTAGCGCTGGGTGACCATGTTTTCGATCTGGTTGTTCTGGGTCAGCGCGTCATAGTTGCCGTCGAAGACAGTCAACTGCACGGTGCCATCCTTGACCGCCGGATGCTCCTTCAGCTCGCGCACCCAGTTCTGCATGAACTGGCCCTTGAGTCCGTATACGGCGGCGCCGATTTTGTAGGTCTTGCCATCGGCGGCCAGGGTGATGCTGCTGGCGAGCAGGGAGAGGGCCGCCACGGCGGCAAACGATGTAGCGAATTTCATAATGAGAACCCCGTTTATTGTTGTGGTCGTTCAGTTCGGTTCAGAGCAAAAGCGACTAGCGTTTTTTCTTGCGCCACACGTCAATCAACACCGCGAGTACGATGATCAAGCCCTTGGCGACCTGCTGGTAATAGGAGGACACGCCAAGCAGGTTCAGGCCGTTGTTGATCACCCCGATCAGCAGGGCGCCGAACAGCGTGCCGACGATGGTGCCGACGCCGCCGGACAGGCTGGTGCCGCCGATCACCACGGCGGCAATCGCATCCAGCTCATAGGACATGCCGGCCTGGGGCAGGGCGGAGGTGGTGCGCGCGGACAGCACCACGCCCGCCAGGCCGGCGAGCAAGCCCGAGACCACGTACACCGAGAACGTCACCTTGCGCACACCGATCCCCGAGGTGCGTGCGCTTTTTTCGTTGCCGCCCACCGCGTACACATAGCGCCCGTAGGTGGTGTAGCGCAGCACCATCCAGAAGATCAGCGCGACCACCGCAAAGATAATGACCGGTATGCCAATCGGCCCGAGCTTGCCGATGCCCAGGGCCAGGTAGGCGTCCGGCAGATCGGTGACCGGGCTGCCGTCGTTGAGGATAAAGGTCATGCCCCGGGCCACACTCAGCATGCCCAGCGTGGCAACAAAAGGCGGGATCGACAGGTTGGCCACCATGAAGCCGTTGACCATCCCCAGCATCGCTCCGGCGAACATCCCGGCACTGACGGCGGCGAGCAGTCCGTAGCCCTGGGTCGCGACCAGGGCGCTGCACAGCCCGGCGAAGGCGAGGATCGAACCTACCGACAGGTCGATGCCCTTGGTCAGGATCACGTAGGTCATGCCCACTGCCAGGATGCCGTTGATCGAGGTCTGGCGCAGGATGTCCATCCAGTTGCGCCAGGTCATGAAGTATTCGCTGGAAAACGCCATGACCACGCACAGCAGGATAAACACCAGTGGCAGGCCAAAGCGGTCGAGGGAAAGGCGCAGACGGCTGCGCGCGGGGGGGGTCAGTGGCGTGGCAAGGGTTTTGGCATTCATGAGGCAAGACTCAACAAGGCTTCCTGGGAAAGAGCGGTGTCGCTGCTGATAGTCACCAGCCGGCCGCCCTTGAAGACCGCGATACGGTCACTCAGGTGCAGCAGTTCCGGGGCTTCGGACGACACCACGATGGCCGCGCCACCGGCGCGCACGAACTGGTCGAGCAAGTGATAGATCTCCTGCTTGGCACCTTCGTCGATGCCCCGGGTCGGTTCATCGCACAGCAGGCACACCGGTTGGGTCGACAGGCATTTGGCGAGCACTACCTTTTGCTGGTTGCCGCCGCTCATGGACGCCACTGGCAGATCGAGGGAGGTGGTCTTGATCTGCAGGCGCTTGACCATGTCCTCGGCCAGTTGGGTTTCCTTGCGCGCATTGATCAACGACCAACTCGACAGTTGCTTGTACGCCGACAGCGCGATGTTCGAGAGGATGCTGGAGCTGAGTACCAGGCCGCTTTCCTTGCGGTCTTCGGTGACCAGGGACATGCCGGCGCGGATGGTCGCCTTGGGCAGGCCGATGGGCATCGGCTTGCCTTGCAGGGTGACGCTGCCAGCGTCCGGGGTGGTCAGGCCATAGATGCAGTTGAGGAACTCGCTGCGCCCCGAGCCCATCAGCCCGTAGATGCCGAGGATTTCGCCCTGGCGCACTTGCAGGCTGATGTCCTGGAACTCGCCGCTGCGGCTCAGACCCTGGACGTCCAGGCAGCAGTCGGCGGCGCTTTCGCGGCCGACCTTGTGGTCGATGCGCGTCAATTCCTGGCCGACGATGCCGCGCACCAGGTGGGCGCGGTCGATATCGGCCATGCGCCCGCTTTCGACGAAGGCGCCATCGCGGAAGATGCTGTAGTCGTCGGCTATCTGCGCAAGCTCGCTGAGGCGATGGGACACATACACGATCCCAGCGCCACGGGCGGTGAGGCGGCGGATGGCCTTGAACAGGGTTTCGGCTTCGCGCTCGCCGATGGCGGACGTGGGCTCGTCCATGATCATCACCTGGCAGTCATGGCTGAACGCCTTGGCGATCTCCACCAGTTGGATCTGCGCCACGCTCAGGCGATGCATGGGGGCGCTGGCGTCGACCTCGAACTCCAGGCTTTCCAGGAGCTCGCGGGTACGCCGGTGCAGTTCCTTGCTGTCGACGATGCAGCCGGCGCGCCGTGGTTCGCGGCCCAGCCAGATGTTTTCGGCGACGCTCATGTAGGGGATCGGTTCCAGCTCCTGGGTGATCATCGCGACCCCCGCCGCCAGCGCTTCGCTGGGACGATTGAAATGTACGGGAGCGCCATTGAGCAGGATGTTGCCGGCATCACGCTGGGTGATGCCCATCAAGATACTGAGGAAGGTGGATTTGCCCGCGCCATTGCCGCCGCACAGGGCGTGCACGCTACCGGCCCGCAGCGAGAGGCGGCCGTCACGCAGGGCAGGGATGCCGGCGTAGGCCTTGGCGACGTGTTCAGCCTGGAGCAGTAATGGCGTGGCCATCGGCGTGTCCTCGTGCTGTGAATTCTTATTAGGTACACAGTCGTGTTGCTGCGTGATCATATGTGTACCAAATGAAATTCTGATCAGTCAATCTCTTTCACTGGAAACTTGTAATCGCCGGCAATTTCTTAATGTTTGGCGTTTTAGAGGGGTTTGACTGGAAGGTCAGTTAAAACGTGCTTGACAGTTGCGAGGGAATATCCGAGAAATGCCTGATCGAAATTTCACTGAGTGATCATATGATCAGTCTTAAGTTTCACCACGGCAGCGGAGCCTAATGCCATGAACACACCTTTTCCGGTGGCTATCGGATGTGACGAAGCGGGTTTTGAGCTCAAGGAGCTGTTGAAGCGCCATATCGAGACGCTGGGGTATCCGGTGACCGACTTTGGTACCCATTCCACGGCGCCGGTGCTGTACCCGGATATTGCGCTGGCGGTGGCCACGGCCATCAACGGCGGGCAGCAGCGCCTGGGAGTGCTGGTGTGTGGCACGGGCATCGGCATGGCCATCTCGGCCAATAAAGTCTTGGGTATTCGCGCGGCTCAGGCCCATGACACCTATTCGGCGGAGCGGGCGCGCAAGAGCAACGATGCGCAGATCCTGTCCATCGGTGCACGGGTGGTGGGGGCGGAGCTGGCCAAGAGCATCGTCACCGCGTTTCTGGCCTCGGAGTTCGAGGCGGCGCGTTCCGGGGCCAAGGTCGAGCGCATCAACGCCATTGAGCGTGATGGGCATCAGTAGTGGACGTAGCGGGGCAAGAGTCGGGAGAATGCGCCTTTGACGCCGAAACGGAAGCCCGTCCCCATGAGTGACAGTACCCTGCGCACCGCCAGCGATATCGATCTGATGACCGAAGTGGCGATGCTCTATTACCTTGAGAACGTCACTCAGGAAGCCATCGCCAAGCGCTTTGACCTGTCCCGGGCCAAAGTCAGCCGGCTGCTCAAGCGTGCGCGCGATGAAGGGATTGTCGAGGTGCGGGTACTGCAGCATCCGGCGATGAACAACGAATTGGAACAGGCGTTGGTGGAGCGCTTCCAGCTGGACCGTGCGTTGATCGCGGTCGATCACAGTGACGCCGACACCCAGCGCTCCGCCGTGGCCAGCCTGGTGGCCAACTACCTGAACAAGACCCTGGGCGACGGCATGATTGTCGCTGTGGGCATGGGGCGCAATGTGGGGGCGGTAGCCGATAACGTGTTTTTGCCGGTGACGCGCAACTGCACATTTGTCTGCGCCATTGGCGGTTCGCTCAAGGCGGGCGAATACATGAACCCCGACCATATCTGCCGACGCCTGGCCCTGCGTTTTGGCGGCGAGAGCGAAAGCCTGTACGCCCCGGCGCTGGTGGCCAACCCGGAACTGCGCAGCGTGTTGATCAGCAACGACACCGTACGCTCCACCCTCGACCGCGCACGGCGCGCCGATATGGCGCTGATCGGCATCGGCGACATGAGCGAGAACAGCAATATGGTGCGCATGGGCTGGTTCTCACCCCAGGAAATCGCCCAGGCGCGCTTGTCCGGCACGGTGGGTGACATGATGGGTTACGACTTTATCGACATTCATGGCCAGCCGGCGGTCAACGCCATCCAGGGGCGGGTGATCGGCTTGACGGTGCAGGAGTTATTCCGCATTCCCGATGTGGTGGCGATTGCCAGTGAAAACACCAAGGCGGCGGCGACCCTGGGGGCGTTGCGCTCGGGGGTGATCAATACGCTGGCGACCACGGTAACCAATGCCCACACCATCCTGGCGCTGGACGACGCTACCCGCAAAACCTGACCTGTCGCCTCTCAAAATATGGGCACTGGCGTGTGGGGGGGGGGCTGGCTTGTGTGGGAGCTGGCTTGCCTGCGATAGCATCGCCTCGATCTAACTGATACACCGAGGTGCCTGCATCGCAGGCAAGCCAGCTCCCACACAAGCCACCACGCAAGACCACGGCACAGGCTTTCGAGGGGCGGCTTTTACAGATCTTGTAATGGTTTTAAATTGTAGGGAATTTGTATTTTTCATGTAGGATTAACGTCCTTTTCTCACTGCAGGATTTGCATGAACACCCTCTCGGAGCCCCCCAGTCGTCTTTCTCCAAGACCGCTACTGCCGACGTTCCCGCTGAAACATCCTCTATTTAGGCTGCTAACCTTTTCCCGGTCATCGGACCGCGTTTTGTTGTGCCCGGCATTCTGAAAATCAATAAAGAGACAGAGACTTCTATATGGAATGGTTAGCGGATCCAACGGCCTGGCTCGGCCTGTTGACCTTGATTGTGTTGGAACTGGTACTGGGTATAGACAACCTGGTGTTTATCGCGATCCTGGCGGACAAGCTGCCACCGGAGCAGCGTGACCGTGCGCGGTTGATCGGCCTGTCCCTGGCGTTGATCATGCGCCTGGGCCTGTTGGCGAGTATTTCCTGGTTGGTGACCTTGACCCAGCCGTTGTTCGAGGTGTTCGACAAGAGCTTCTCCGGACGTGACCTGATCATGCTGTTTGGTGGTGTGTTCCTGTTGTTCAAGGCCACCATGGAGTTGCATGAGCGGCTCGAAGGGCATGTCACCGAGCGCACCGGCAATGCCGCCTACGCGATGTTCTGGCCGATTGTGGCGCAGATCGTGGTGCTGGACGCTGTGTTCTCCCTCGACGCGGTGATTACTGCGGTCGGCATGGTGGACGAGCTGGCGGTGATGATGATCGCGGTAATCGTGTCCATCGGCGTAATGATCGTGGCCAGCAAGCCGCTGACTCGCTTCGTCAATGCGCACCCGACGGTGATCATGCTGTGTCTGGGCTTCTTGATGATGATCGGTTTCGCCCTGACCGCCGAAGGTCTGGGCTTCCACATCCCGAAAGGCTACCTGTACGCGGCCATCGGCTTCTCGATCCTGATCGAGGTGTTCAACCAGATCGCCCGGGCGCGCCGCAAGAAGTCGGCGCAAGGCCTGCGGCCGATCCGTGAGCGCACTGCCCATGCGGTGATGCGTCTGCTGGGCGGTCGCAGCCTGGCGGTGGAAGAAGTGGGTGAGGACGTTACGGACCTGTTGGGCGACTCGCAGGACCATCAAGGCCCGCTGTTCGACCGTCGCGAACGGATCATGATCAGTGGTGTGCTGCAACTGGCCGAGCGGCCGATCCGCACCTTGATGACCCCGCGGGCGAATGTCGACTACATCGACTTGGCCGACGACCCTGAGACGATCCGCCTGAAACTGATGCACTCGTCCTACTCGCGCTTGCCGTTGATCCGTAACGGCGCGGTGGATGAGCCCCTGGGCTTCGTGCATAAGAAGGAGTTGCTCAAGGAGTACCTGGCCGGCAATGAGCCGAACCTGGAACACCTGGCGCGGCGGGCGATCAACCTGCTGGACAGCTTCTCGATCCTCAACGCCCTGGAGCAGATGCGCCAGGAGTCGACGCACATTGCCTTTGTGATCAACGAATTTGGCGATTTCATGGGGGTGTTGAGCATGACCGACATCCTTGAGTCCATCGCCGGTGAGTTGCCCGATGCCAGTGAAGTCGAAGGTCCGGACATCGTCGAAGAGCAGGGCGGTTATCGCGCCAATGGTGCGTTGAACCTGAACCTGATTCGCCAGCGCACCGGGTTCAAGGCTGTGGCCACCGAGGATTACCAGACCCTCGCCGGCCTGGTCATGAGCCTGTTGGATCGCCTGCCAGTGGTCGGTGACAGCCTGGAATACGAAGGCTGGCGCCTGACCGTGGCGGCGGTGGAGGAGCGGCGGGTGACGCAGGTACTGCTGATCCCTGTCGCGCTGGGTTAACGGGGCTTTGCCCGTTTGGTCGGCACACCCCGGGTGTGCCGCTCGAAGGTTCTTTTCAGGGTCTGCTCCTGGGTCTCCCAGGGGCCGAACCCCTTGAGCTTCTCTACCAGCCTGCCGTTTTTCAAGATCAGCAGCGTCGGCGTGCCGGTCACCTCGGGATGCCGTGGGGTCTGGCTGGTGTCCAGTACATAAAGCGCCGCCTGGCGTCGATAGCGACCGGCCACTTTGCTGAACAGTGGCTTGGCCGCGCCGCACGCCGCGCACTGGGGCGATACAAACAGCATAAACACCGTGCGGGGCGTCTGCAGCGCACGTCTATACGCCTGTGCGTCGTCGATCACCGTGTTGATCGGTCCCATGACAGTCTCCTTGTAGGCACTTGGCCAAACCCTAAGTCGGGTGGGCCGGACGGTCTACTGTGAGAATTCACAGGTAACGCACCCAAATGGGATGGACCGCAACGGATTGTGGCGCACGGTAGCAGTGTGTCTGCCGGCGCTGGCGGCGCGGTGATTCGTCGGTGCCTTCTTATCTCTCTGATTTAAAAACACTTGCGCGCTTCAATAGGCTTCTGCTGCTGGCTGTGGCACACTTTCTGCTGTCTATTCCGTTGTTACATACCTGATTCCGGTATAGCGGAATACACAACTTCTGGAGTGCTTGCCATGCATCGCCGACCTTCCGTGTTTAAAGCCTGTGTTTTTCTCTTCGCCGCATCGGCTTGCCTCGCCAGCCAAGTGCAGGCGGACAGCAAGCTCGATGAAGTGCTCAAACGTGGGCATCTGCTCGTCGGTACAGGCAGTACCAATGCGCCGTGGCACTTCCAGGGAGCGGATGGCAAGTTGCAGGGGTTTGATATTGATATCGGGCGCATCGTCGCCAAAGGCCTGTTCAACGACCCGAGCAAGGTCGAGTTTGTGGTGCAGTCGTCCGATGCGCGGATTCCCAACCTGTTGACCAACAAAGTCGACATGAGCTGCCAGTTCATCACCGTCACCGCCAGCCGCGCGCAGCAGGTGGCGTTCACCCTGCCGTACTACCGCGAAGGTGTGGGCCTGTTGTTGCCGGCCAACAGCAAATACCAGCAAATCGAAGACCTGCAGGCAGCGGGGGATGACGTCACTGTGGCGGTGCTGCAAAACGTCTACGCCGAAGAGCTGGTGCACCAGGCGCTGCCCAAGGCCAAGGTGGATCAATACGACAGCGTCGACCTGATGTACCAGGCGGTGAACTCCGGGCGTGCCGACGCGGCGGCCACCGACCAGTCCTCGGTCAAGTACCTGATGGTGCAGAACCCCGGCCGCTACCGCAGCCCGAGCTACGCCTGGAGCCCGCAAACCTATGCGTGCGCGGTCAAGCGTGGCGATCAGGACTGGCTGAACTTCGTCAACACCGCCCTGCATGAGGCGATGACCGGCGTCGAGTTTCCGACCTATGCAGCCTCGTTCAAGCAGTGGTTTGGCGTTGATCTGCCGACCCCGGCGATTGGTTTTCCGGTGGAATTCAAATGATTGTTGAGCGTGGGGCGTCGCAGCGGGCGCCCCAATCAAGGTAGTGCCGACCATGAACTATCAGCTGAATTTTGCCGCAGTCTGGCGCGATTTCGACACCCTGCTGGCGGGCCTCGGCCTGGGCCTGCAACTGGCCTTGCTGTCGATTGCCATCGGCTGCGTGATCGGCCTGTTGATGGCCTTTGCCATGCTGTCCAGGCACCGTGCGCTGCGGATTCTGGCCTCGGTGTATGTGACGGTGGTGCGCAACACGCCGATCCTGGTGCTGATCCTGTTGATCTACTTTGCCTTGCCCAGCCTGGGCATCCGCCTGGACAAGATCCCCTCGTTCATCATCACCCTGTCGTTGTACGCCGGGGCCTACTTGACCGAAGTGTTCCGTGCCGGCCTGTTGAATATTCCCAAGGGCCTGCGCGAAGCCGGCCTGGCGATTGGCCTGGGGGAGTGGCAGATCCGCGCCTACATCACGGTGCCGGTGATGCTGCGCAACGTGCTGCCGGCGCTGTCGAACAACTTTATCTCACTGTTCAAGGACACCTCTCTGGCGGCGGCGATTGCCGTGCCGGAGCTGACCTATTACGCCCGCAAGATCAACGTCGAAAGCTACCGGGTGATTGAAACCTGGCTGGTGACGACCGCGCTCTACGTGGCGGCCTGCTACCTCATCGCCATGCTGCTGCGTTACCTGGAGCAGCGCCTGGCGATTCGTCGATAAGAGGGGTTTTCCATGTATTGGCTGCATGAGTTGTGGATCGCCCGGGCAACCCTGTGGGCAGGGTTCCAGACCAGCGTGTATTGCTCGGTGCTGGCGATTATCTTCGGCACCCTGATCGGCATCGTCGCCGGGTTGGTGCTGACCTACGGCAAGTTCTGGATGCGCGCGCCGTTTCGTCTGTACGTTGACCTGATCCGTGGCACCCCGGTGTTTGTGCTGGTACTGGCCTGCTTCTACATGGCCCCGGCGCTGGGCTGGCAGATTAGTGCGTTCCAGGCCGGTGCTCTGGGCCTCACGCTGTTTTGCGGCTCCCACGTCGCCGAGATTGTGCGCGGTGCGTTGCAAGCCATTCCCCGTGGGCAACTGGAAGCGGGCAAGGCCATCGGCCTGACCTTCTATCAGTCCCTGGGCTATGTATTACTGCCCCAGGCACTGCGGCAGATTTTGCCGACCTGGGTCAATTCCTCCACCGAGATCGTCAAGGCCTCGACCCTGCTGTCGGTGATTGGTGTTGCCGAGTTGCTGTTGAGCACCCAGCAAGTGATCGCCCGGACCTTTATGACCCTGGAGTTCTACCTGTTTGCCGGCTTTCTGTTCTTTGTCATCAACTACGCCATCGAGTTATTCGGGCGCTACATTGAAAAGCGGGTGGCCTTGCCATGAATCAACCATTGCTCAACATCAGCGGCCTGCGCAAGCAATACGGTGCGGTGGAAGTCCTCAAGGGCGTTGACCTGTCGCTGCAGCGCGGCAACGTGGTGACCTTGATCGGCTCCAGCGGCTCGGGCAAGACCACGCTACTGCGCTGCGTCAACCTGCTGGAAGAGTTCCAGGGCGGGCAGATCACCCTCGACGGCGAGTCCATTGGCTATGCCGATGTTGCCGGCAAACGCGTGCGCCACCCGGAAAAACTCATTGCCCAACACCGCGCCATGACTGGCATGGCGTTCCAGCAATTCAACCTGTTCCCCCATCTGACGGCGTTGCAGAACATCACCCTGGGCCTGCTCAAGGTCAAGCATATGGGCAAGGACGAGGCGGTAGCCCTCGCGGAAAAATGGCTGGAGCGCGTCGGCCTGCTGGAACGGCGCAACCACTTCCCCGGTCAGTTGTCCGGCGGCCAGCAACAGCGGGTGGCGATTGCCCGGGCGATTGCAATGAACCCCAGCCTGATGCTGTTCGACGAAGTGACCTCAGCGCTGGACCCGGAGTTGGTCGGCGAGGTGCTCAGTGTGATCAAGGGCCTGGCGCAAGAGGGCATGACCATGTTGCTGGTGACCCACGAAATGCGTTTTGCCTACGAGGTTTCGGACAACATCGTGTTTATGAACCAGGGGCGGATTGAAGAGCAGGGCCCGCCCAAAGCGGTCTTTGAGCGCCCGCAATCGCCACGCCTGGCGGAATTTCTGAAAAATATTCGTTTTTAATCAAGGAGCAACTTTATGAGCATTACTCGTTACGGCGCCGGCAGCACTGCCGGCGGTGGCCAACCCCGCCCATTTGCCCGTGCAGTGGAGGCTGATGGCTGGTTGTACGTGTCGGGCCAGGTGCCGGCGGTGGAGGGCGAGATTATCAACGGCGGGATTGTCGAGCAGACCCACCAGACCATGAAGAACGTGGTGGCGATCCTTGAAGAGGCCGGCTACGGGCTTGAAGACGTGGTCCGGGTCGGCGTATGGCTGGAAGACCCGCGGGATTTCTGGAGTTTCAACAAAGTCTTCGGCGAATACTTCACCCCCGAACACGCCCCGGCGCGGGCCTGTGTGCAGGCGAATATGATGGTCGATTGCAAGGTTGAGATTGATTGCGTGGCCTACAAGAAAAAAGGCTAAATGCCCGATCTCAAGACCACTAAAAATTCAATGTGAGAGTGAATTCGGGTGGGAGCGGGCTTGCTCGCGAAAGCGGTGTATCAGTGCCAGATTTGTTGGCTGACACACCGTTTTCGCGAGCAAGCCCGCTCCCACACAAAGCGACTCTTACATGGACCTCTTACGCTGATGAAGACCGCCATGACCGAAGACACCATCAAGCGCCGCGCAAAAGGCCTGGACCGAGCGTTCGATATCCTCGATTTTCTCAAGGAAGTCGGCCAGCCCCTGCGCCCCAATGATATTGCCAGTGGCATCGGCAGCCCCAAGTCCACGGTCTATGAACTGGTCGCCTCCCTGCTGGAGCGGCGGATTCTCGAAACCGTGGGCAAGGACGGTCACGTGTACCTGGGCCGTCAGCTGTACTTCCTCGGCCAGGCCCACTTGCGCCATTTCGACCTGACCCGCGAGGCCGATCACGCCTTGCAGGAGATCGTTAGCCAAACCCACGAGACGGCGCAGATGTGCCTGCTCAACGGGCGCAAGTACACGGTGGCGCTGATGCGCGAGGGCGAGCGGCACTTCCGGATTTCTTCGGATATCGGTGAAAACGCGCCCATCCCCTGGACTGCGTCCGGGCGCCTGTTGCTGGGGCATTTGAGCGACCAGCAGATCATCGACCTGATCGACCACGACGACTTTATCCTGCCGGACGGCCAGCGCTTACCCCTGGACACCTTCCTCGGGCAGATCCGCCAGGCCAGCGTCGATGGCTTTTTTTCCTTCGACAGTGTTGCCGACACCTTTACCCACTGCTTTGCCGCCCCGGTGCGTGACGCCCAGGGCGTCGCCATTGCGACCCTGTGCATCGTCGCCCCACGGGCCGACGCCAAGAACAATTACGACGACTACCGCCGGGTGCTGATCGAAAGCGCCAATAACCTGGCCCGTCGCATCAATGAATAGCGAAACGGAGTAACCCCATGTCTGCCTTCAATGCCGTTGAAAAAGGCGCCGCCGCCAGCGGTGCCCACCTGGTACGCGACGTCAGCCTGCCCGCCCTGGTGCTGCACCGCGCGGCCCTGGAACACAACATCCGCTGGATGCAGGACTTTGTCAGCAACAGCGGCGCGCAACTGGCGCCCCATGGCAAGACCAGCATGATGCCGGCGCTGTTTCAGCGTCAGTTGGCACAAGGCGCCTGGGGCATCACCCTGGCTACCGCAGTGCAGACCCGCGCGGCCTATGCCGGTGGCGTGCGCCGGGTATTGATGGCCAACCAACTGGTAGGCGGGCCGAACATGGCGCTGATCGCCGAGCTGCTGGCTGACCCCGAGTTTGACTTCCATTGCCTGGTCGATCACCCGGACAACGTCGCTGACCTGGGCGCATTCTTCGCCGCCCGTGGCCTGCGCCTGAACGTGATGATCGAATACGGCGTGGTCGGCGGCCGCTGCGGTTGCCGCAGCGAGCAAGAGGTGCTGGACCTGGCGCGGGCAATCAAGGCCCAGCCGGCCCTGGCCCTTACCGGGATCGAAGGTTATGAAGGGGTGATCCACGGCGAGCATGCCATCAGCGGTATCCGCGAGTTTGCCGCGTCCCTGGTGCGCCTGGCGGTGGATATGCAGAACAGCGGGGCCTTTGACTTGGGCAAGCCGATCATCACCGCGTCGGGTTCGGCCTGGTATGACCTGATCGCCGAGTCTTTCGCCGCGCAAAACGCCGAAGGGCGCTTCCTCAGCGTGCTGCGCCCCGGCAGCTATGTGGCCCACGACCACGGCATCTACAAGGAGGCGCAATGCTGCGTGCTGGACCGGCGCAGCGACCTCACGGAGGGCCTGCGCCCGGCCCTGGAAGTCTGGGCCCATGTGCAGTCGTTGCCGCAGCCGGGGTTTGCAGTGATCGCCCTGGGCAAGCGCGACGTGGCATACGACGCCGGCCTGCCGGTGCCCCTCAAGCGCTACAAGGCTGGCGTGCTGCCGGCGGTGGGCGATGACGTGAGTGCCTGCAAGGTCACGGCGGTGATGGACCAGCACGCCTTCATGAGCGTGGCGGCGGGGGTTGAACTGCGTATTGGCGACATCATCTCGTTTGGCACCTCGCACCCGTGCCTGACCTTTGATAAGTGGCAGGTGGGGTGTTTGGTGGATGAGCAGTTGCAGGTGATCGAGACATTGCACACCTGTTTCTAGAGCGCGTCGCGGCCATCCCAGGCAAGCCAGCTCCCACATTGGGATTTGTGAACACATTCAAATGTGGGAGCTGGCGGGCCTGGGATGAGGCCCCAAAACCCAGCCGAGAATCCAAATATGACCCCACACCCGCGCATCGCCCTGATCGGCGAATGCATGATCGAACTGCAACACCGCGCCGACGGCAGCCTGCAACAGAGCTTCGGTGGCGACACCCTGAACACCGCCGTCTACCTGCGCCGTGAACTGGGGGCCAGCAGCACGGTGGATTACGTCACCGCCCTGGGCGATGACAGTTTCAGCGATGCCATGTGTCAGCAATGGGTCGTCGAAGGCCTTGGCCTGGACCAGGTCCAGCGCTTGCCGGGGCGTCTGCCGGGTCTGTATTGCATCCAGACCGATGCCCACGGCGAGCGCAAATTCCTCTATTGGCGCAACGAAGCGGCGGTGCGCGATTGCTTCACCACGCCAGGGGCCGAGCCGGTCCTGGCGGCCTTGCCGAGTTATGACGTGCTGTATTTCAGCGGTATCACCCTGGCTGTATTGGGCGAAGTGGGGCGCGTGCGCCTGTTGGCCGCGTTGCTGGAAGCCCGCCAGCGTGGCGCCCGGGTGGTGTTCGACAACAACTACCGGCCGCGTCTGTGGGCCAGTGTCGAAGCCGCTCGTGAGGCCTATCAGCAGGTGTTGGCGCAGGTGGATATGGCCTTGCTCACCGAAGACGACGAGCGTGCCCTGTTTGGCTATGCCGACAGTGAGCAGGTGTTCGCCGCTTATCCAGGGATCGAGGAAGTGGTGCTCAAGCGCGGCGCGGATGACTGCCTGATTCGCCAGGGCGGGGAGCGTTTTGCGGTGCCGGCGCAGGTGGTCGAAAAGGTGGTGGACACCACGGCGGCGGGGGATTCGTTCAGCGCAGCGTATCTGGCCAGCCGGCTCAGGGGTGGTTCACCGCAAGAGGCGGCCTTGGCGGGGCATCGGTTGGCCAGCCGGGTGATCCAGATTCCGGGTGCGCTGATTCCCAGGGACTGATCGTTCCCACGCTCCGCGTGGGAATGCAGCTACGGACGCTCCGCGTCCCAGAAGCGGACGCAGAGCATCCAGTGAGGCGTTCCCACGCGGAGCGTGGGAACGATCAGGGTGCTCTAGTCGCGGTAGAACACCTGCACCAGGTGATACCCAAACTTGCTCTTGATCGGCCCATGCACCACCCGCAGCGGTTTCTTGAAAATCACCGCATCAATCACCCCGACCATCTGCCCCGGCCGCACTTCACCCAGATCGCCGCCGCGCTTGCCGGACGGGCAGGTGGAGAACTTCTTGGCCAGCACATCAAAGGCTTCGCCCTTGGCAATACGCTGCTTGAGTTGTTCGGCTTCTTCGCTGGTCTTGACCAGGATATGGCGGGCTTGGGCTTTCATCTGGCAGTTACCTTGCAACGGTCGGGCTTAAAGGCGCGGGATTATGCATCAACTTGGCCTTTGACGCCGATCATGCTGCGGATTTTCGTGGCCAACTGGTCAATGGAAAACGGCTTGGCCACCATGTCCATGCCGTCCTCCAGAAAACCCTGGCGCTCGGCGGCGGTCTCGGCGTATCCGGTCATGAACAGCACCTTGAGTGTCGGGCGGTGCTGGCGAGCGATTTCCGCCAGTTGTCGGCCGTTCATGCCGGGCAGGCCGACATCGGTCACCAACAAGTCCACCCGCAGGTCAGACTCCAGCAGTGGCAGGGCTGCGCGTGCGTCGGCCGCCTGGTGGGCGGTGTAGCCCAATTCATCCAGCAGGTTGACCACCAGCATGCGCACCGCCGCATCGTCCTCGACCACCACCACGGCTTCGCCGTCCAGCGCCAGGGGGGCTTCCACGGGGACCTGCGGCGGGACTTTTTCCAGGGCGGTGCCATGCAGGCGCGGCAGGTACAGGCGCACGCAGGTGCCCCGGCCCGGTTCACTGTGGATCGTGACGTGGCCGCCCGATTGCTGGGCAAAACCATAGATCATCGACAATCCCAGGCCGGTGCCCTGGCCGATGGGCTTGGTGGTAAAGAAGGGGTCGAAGGCCTTGGCCAGGATTTTCGGGGTCATGCCGGCGCCGTTGTCGCACACGCCGAGCATCACGTAGTCGCCGGCCTTGACCGGCTCCAGGGTGGTGATGTCGGTGCCGTCGAGGTAGCTGTTGGCGGTCTCGATGCTCAGTAGCCCGCCATCAGGCATGGCATCGCGGGCGTTGATCACCAGGTTGAGCAGGGCGTTTTCCAGTTGGCTGGCGTCGGTGTTTACCGGCCAGATATCGCTGCCCAGTTGCACCTTGAGTTCGATATGAGCGCCTTTGGTACGGCGGAACAGGTCTTCCAGGGACGCGACCAACTGGTTCGGGTCCAGGGGCCGGCGGTCCAGGGACTGACGCCGGGAGAAGGCCAGCAGGCGATGGGTCAGGGCGGCGGCGCGGTGGGCCGAGGACACCGCAGCGTCGGTGAAACGGCCGATCTCATCGCTACGGCCGGCGGCGATGTAGCGCTGCATCAGGTCCAGGCTGCCGATGATCCCGGTGAGCATATTGTTGAAGTCATGGGCTATCCCACCGGTAAGCTGGCCGACCGCTTCCATTTTTTGCGCATGGCGCAGCGCGTCTTCGGCACGCTCGCGCTCGAACATTTCGTTTTGCAGGCGCTGGTTGGCTTCGGCCAAGGCCTGGGTACGCTGGGCCACGCGTTCTTCGAGGTTGTCGTTGAGGTGGCGCAGGGCTTCCTCGGTGAGTTTGCGCTCGGTCTCATCAATCACAAAGATGTAGAAACCATTGACCGAGCCATCGGCGCTGAAGCGCGGCAGGTACTTCATCAGCGCATGCCGGGGCCGGCCATCGCGATGGGGGGTGACGGTAATGAAGCTGCAGGCCTTGCCCTTGAGGGCGGCGGCGATCTTATCGGCGCGCCCGGCGTAGATCTCGGCGCCGATCACTTCGCGGATGGTCTTGCCATACAGCTCTTGCGGGGTCAGGCCATACCAATCGAGGTAGGCGCTGTTGTTCAGGCGAAAGCGCTCTTCGTGATCGACATAACCGATCAGCACCGGCATCGCGTTGATGATCAACTGCAGCTCGGTCTGGCTCTGGCGCAGGGCTTGCTCGGTGTGCTTGCGTTCGGTCAGGTCCAGGGCCGCCCCGAGAAAGCGCGCCGGCCGGCCGTGGTGATCCTTGTAGCAGCGGCCACGGGCAAACACCCAGCGCACCTGGCCGTCGGCCTGGAGCAGGCGATATTCCTCGGCGTACTCGGAGCCATGGCTGATGCAATGCTTGATGCTGCGGGCCACCATGGCACGGTCTTCCGGGTGCACGCCTTGCAGGTAATCACTGATGGGCAACTGCCGGGCTTTAGCCGGATCAACCCCATGCAGCTGGGCAAAATGGCTGTCGGCGATAAAGCGGTCTTCGCTGATATCCCAGTCCCAGGTGCCCACTGCATCGGTGGCGGCCAGGGCCAGTTGCAAGCGTTGCTCGGTATCGTGCTGGGCCTTGAGGCTGGCCTCGGAGCGTTGTTGCAGCTCCTGGGCGAGTTGCCGGCGCTCGTTGGTTTCAATCGCCGTCACCAGGACCCCGGCGACCCGGCCGCGTTCGTCGCGGATCGGGCTGTAGGTCAGGTCCAGCCAGATTTCCGTATCACGGTGATTGCGCTGCAGGATAAAACGCTGCTCGCTGAACGTACGCACCTGGCCGGCCAGTACGGCGCTGTAGATCGGGGCGGTGAAGTGTTGCATCTCCGGCCAGACCCGGTGGGTCGGCTGGCCGAAGGCCTGGGGGTGCTTGTTGCCGGCCAGCAGGGCGAAGCCATCGTTGTAGATCTGCGTGAGTTCGTCGCCCCACAGCAACAGCATCGGCATCGGTGAGTGGATGACGATATCGACTGCCGTGCGCAGGCTTTGTGGCCAATGGCTGGCATCACCGAGGGGGCTTGTGGCCCAGTCCAGCCGTGCGATCAGGGCCGCGGCCTGGCTGCCGGTGGGTGATCCGTTCATGTGTAAGTGTCCCGCGCGTAACGCTTGAAGAATGACAGAGGCCGATTATCCCGTGCTGCGGAAACGGCTGCCTACCCCTCGAAAAATAGCATGCTTGAGGGGTTTATCTTCAAATGAGTGTGTGGGCGCTGAAACCTTTCATCCTTTATGCCAGCTCAGGGCGGTCGCGAAACTGCTCCAGGGCTTCGGGGTTGGCCAGGGCATCGGTGTTTTTCACCGGTTCGCCATGCACGACATTTCTTACCGCCAACTCGACGATCTTGCCGCTGATGGTGCGCGGGATGTCGCTGACCCTGAGGATCTTTGCCGGCACATGGCGCGGCGTGGTGTTGGCGCGGATCACCTCGCGGATCTGCTGCTCAAGCGCGGCGTCCAGGTGTTCGCCGTCATTGAGGCGCACAAACAGCACCACACGCACGTCGTCCTGCCAGCGTTGGCCGATGGCCAGGCTTTCCAGGACCTGGGTGACTTTTTCCACCTGGCGGTAGATTTCCGCGGTACCGATGCGCACGCCGCCGGGGTTGAGCACTGCATCCGAACGGCCATGGATCAGCAGGCTGCCATTGGCGCGCTGCTCGGCATAGTCGCCCTGGGCCCAGACGCCGGGGAACTGGCTGAAATACGAGGCGCGCAGTTTTTCCCCCTGTGGGTCATTCCACAGGCCAATGGGCATGGCCGGGAAGTGCCGGGTGCACACCAGTTCGCCTTTTTCACCGACCAGCGCCCGGCCCTGGTCGTCCCACACTTCGATGGCCATCGCCAGGCTCTTGCACTGCATTTCGCCGCGCCGTACCGGCAGCACCGGGTTGCCGATGACAAAGCAGGAGACGATATCGGTACCGCCCGACATCGACGACAGGCACAGCTCCTGTTTGATGTCGCGGTACACGTAGTCGTAGCTCTGGGGCGACAGTGGCGAGCCGGTCGAGATCAGGCACTTGAGGCTGCCCAGGTCATGGCTGCGACGCGGTTGCAGGCCGGCCTTTTCCAGGGTAGCGAGGAATTTCGGGCTGGTGCCGAACACGCTGATGCGCTCCTGGTCGATCAGGTCAATCAGACGCTCCGGCCCCGGATGAAACGGTGAGCCGTCGTACAGCACTACCGTGGCGCCGATGGCCAGGACCGAGACCAGCCAGTTCCACATCATCCAGCCGCAGGTGGTGTAGTAAAACAGGCAGTCGTCGCGTGACAGGTCGGCGTGCAGGCCATGTTCCTTGAGGTGAGTCAGCAGCACGCCGCCGGTACCGTGGATGATGCATTTGGGCACGCCGGTGGTGCCGCTGGAGTAGAGGATGTACAGCGGATGGTCGAAGGGCACGGCGACAAACTGCGGTTCGCCGCCGGGGCGGTAGAAGTCATCCCACAGGGCGACGTTGGCCTGGGTCGGGTAATCCTCGACGCGCGCCTCGGGCCGGGCGTAGGGCACGATGATCAACTGTTGCAGGGACGGCAGGCGGTCGAGGATTTCATTGAGCTTGGCGCTCTGGTCGATCAGCTTGCCGGCATAGCGATAACCGGCGCAGGTGATCAGCACCTTGGGCTCGATCTGGCCGAAGCGGTCGATCACCCCTTGGGTGCCGAAGTCCGGCGAGGAACACGACCAGATCGCCCCGAGGCTGGTAGTGGCAAGCATGCCCACCAGGGTTTGCCAGGTATTGGGCATGCACGCCGCCACCCGATCACCCAGGCCCACGCCCGCCGCTTGCAGGCTGCGTTGCAGGCCGGCGACGTGGCGGGCCAGTTCGGCATAGCTCAGTTGTTCGCGCTGGCCGTCTTCGCCGATGGCGACCACGGCGGGGTGGTCATCGCGGCGGCGCAGCAGGTGCTCGGCAAAGTTCAGGGTGGCGCCGGGAAACCACTGGGCGCTGGGCATCTGCGTGCCTTCCACCAGCACGGTGCTGGGTGGCGTACGAAACTGCACGTCGAAGAACTCGACAATCGCCGCCCAGAAATCCGGGCGCTGGTCGATGCTCCATTGGTGCAGGGTGGGGTAATCGTTGATCTGCAAGGCGTGGCGATCATTGATAAAGCGCCGGAACTGGTCCATCCGGGTGGTGTGGATGCGTTCCGGGCTGGGTTGCCAGAGGATATCGGACATGGCGCACTCTCTTGTTCTTGTATGAAATCTGCCAGGCACCACACATCCAAACTGTGGGCGCAGGCTTGCCTGCGCCTACAGGGAATTTGCGGTGTTTGGGTTACTGGGCCAACCACCCACCATCAATATTCCACGCCGCGCCACGCACCTGGCTGCCGGCTTCACTGCACAGGAACAGTACCAGTTCACCCAGTTGCGGTGGGGTGACGAACTCCAGGGAGGGCTGCTTCTCGGCCAGCAGATCATGCTGGGCCTGTTGCGGGTCTACGCCTGCGGCAATGCGATCGTCGATCTGCTTTTGCACCAGCGGGGTCAGGACCCAGCCGGGGCAGATGGCATTGCAGGTCACATTGCTGGTGGCGGTTTCCAGGCCGACCACTTTGGTCAGGCCGATCACCCCGTGCTTGGCCGCGACGTACGCGGCCTTGCCGACCGAGCCGACCTGGCCGTGTACCGAGGCGATATTGACGATCCGCCCCCAGCCCTTGGCCTTCATGCCCGGCAGGCTCAGGCGCGTGCTGTGGAACACCGACGACAGGTTGATCGCGATGATCGAGTCCCAGCGCTCCACCGGGAAGTCTTCCACTGCCGCCACATGCTGAATGCCCGCGTTGTTCACCAGGATGTCGATGCCGCCGAACTCGCGCTCGGCGTAGGCGACCATCTCGGCGATTTGCGCCGGGTCGCTGACATCCGCCGGGTGATGGCCGACTTTGCCGCCGAAGGCCTGCACCTGGGCGATCACCGCGCTGGCATCGCCGAACCCGTTGAGGATCAGATTGGCGCCGGCCTTGGCCAGGCTCAGGGCAATCCCCAGGCCGATGCCGCTGGTGGAGCCGGTGACCAGGGCGGTCTTGCCGTTCAATGTCGTCATGAAAACCTCACACAATGCCGGTGGCGTAGAAAGTACCGATCACCACGAACACCGCGAGGGTCTTGATGATCGTGATGCCGAAAATATCCTTGTAGGCTTCGCGGTGGGTCAGCCCGGTGACCGCCAACAGGGTAATGACCGCGCCGTTGTGCGGCAGGGTGTCCATGCCGCCGCTGGCCATGGCCGCGACCCGGTGCAGCACTTCCAGGGGGATATTGGCGGCATGGGCCGCGGAAATAAAGCTCTCGGACATGGCCGCCAGGGCGATGCTCATGCCGCCGGACGCCGAGCCGGTGATGCCGGCTAGCAGGGTCACGGTAATCGCTTCGTTGACCAGCGGGTTGGGGATGCCCTTGAGCCAGTCCGCCAGCACCAGGAAGCCTGGCAACGAGGCGATGACCGCGCCGAAGCCGTATTCCGAAGCGGTGTTCATCGCCGCCAGCAGCGCGCCGCTGACTGCGCTTTTACTGCCTTCGGCCAGCTTGCTCTTGATCGCCTGGAAGCCGAACACCAGGACCATGATGATCCCCACCAGCAAGGCCGCCTGCACCGCCCAGATCGCGGTGAGCTTGGCGATTTCGGTGGTCACCGGTGCGCTCATGCCCGGCAGGGCGAGGCTGTGGGTCTTGCCGTACCACTGCGGGATCCAGTGGGTGAACAGCAGGTTCATCACCCCCACCAGAATCAGCGGCGACAGGGCGATCCACGGGTTGGGCAGGCTCAGGTCTTCGGCGGTTTCCGGCTCGTTGCGCAAGTCGGTGCCATAGCCTTCACCGGCACGCTGGGCCTTGTTGCGCTGGCGCGCCAGGTACAGCATGCCGGCGCAGAACACAAAGATCGTGCCGATCACGCCCAGCCAGGGCGCGGCCCAGGCGGTGGTGTTGAAAAAGGTGCTGGGGATGATGTTCTGAATCTGCGGCGTGCCGGGCAGGGCGTCCATGGTGAACGAGAACGCGCCCAGGGCAATGGTCGCCGGGATCAGGCGCTTGGGGATATTGCTCTGGCGGAACATCTCGGCGGCGAACGGGTACACCGCAAACACCACCACAAACAGCGACACGCCGCCGTAGGTCAGCAAGGCACACACCAGCACGATCACCAGCATCGCCTGGCGAGTGCCGAGCAAGCGGATGGCGGCCGCGACAATCGAGCGCGAAAAGCCTGACAGCTCGATCAGCTTGCCGAACACCGCGCCGAGCAGGAACACCGGGAAATACAGTTTGATAAAGCCGACCATTTTTTCCATGAACACCCCAGTAAAGGCTGGGGCAACGGCGGAAGGGTCAGTGAGCAACACCGCGCCGAGGGCGGCGATAGGGGCAAACAGGATGACGCTATAGCCACGGTAGGCAGCCAGCATCAGCAGCGCGAGCGCCGCCAGGGCAATGATCACACTCATGGTGTGTCTCCATCGGATTGTTATTGTTGTGGGGTGTAGCTGTAGGAAGGGGCTATAGCGGGAAGCGTGCCAAGTTTGTAACTTATTGATATATATGGATATTTATAATTTCTGAGCTGTGGTTTTCATGCTGAGTCTCTATTTCAAGACAGATGAAATTCCAATGTGGGAGCGGGCTTGCTCGCGAAAGCGCTGTGTCAGGCAATGATTTTGTTGCTGATAGACCGCATTCGCGGGCGAGCCCGCTCCCACATGGAGGTGTCTTTGTTGTGAGATTTATGTCTCTTTATTGAGATTGCTCGATGCCCAGCGCCACCATCTTCTTGTACAGCGTCGAGCGCCCGAGCCCCAATTGCTTGGCGGCCTCGATCACATTGCCCCCGCATTGGCGCAACGCTGCACCAATCAACTGCCGGTCAAACCGCTCCCGCGCCACGCTGAAGGTTTCGACCTCTACGGGCGCCACAGCGCTACGCTCCACCGGGCTGAAGGTGCCGATCGCCGCACGAATCTCCTGCGCATCCAACACCAGGTCATCACTGAGCAACGCGGCGCGCTCCAGTACGTTGCGCAGCTCGCGGATATTCCCCGGCCAGGCATGCTGGGCCAGCAGTGCCAGGGCTTCGCGGTCCAGTTCATGCTGGCTGCGCAGTTCTTCGAGGATTGCTTCACTCAACGCCGGGATATCGTCCAGGCGTTCGCGCAGGGGCGGGACCTGGATCGGCAACACGTTGAGGCGGTAATACAAGTCGGCGCGAAACTCGCCACGCTTGATCGCGGCTTCCAGGTCGGTGGAGGTCGCGGCAATCACCCGCACGTCGCTGTGGATCATCTCGTTGGAGCCCACCGGCTCAAATTCTTTCTCCTGCAGCACCCGCAGCAGTTTGCTTTGCAGGGGCAATGGCATGTCGCCGATTTCATCGAGGAACAACGTCCCGCCCTGGGCGATTTGCAATTTGCCGGGGCGGCCCTTGCGGTCGGCGCCGGTGAAGGCGCCGGGCGCGGTGCCGAAGAACTCGGCTTCCAGAAGGTCATGGGGGATGGCGGCGCTGTTGATGCTGACAAACGCTTTATTGGCTCGGGGTGACGCACCATGGATGGCCTGGGCCAGCAGCTCCTTGCCGGTGCCGGTCTCGCCCAGCAGCAACACCGGCGACTCGGCACTCGCGCTGCGCCGCGCCCGGCGCTTGACCTCGAGGCTGGCAGCGCTGGTGCCGATAAAGTGCGCGAAGTTGTACTTGCTCTGGCGTGAGCGCAGCAGCGAACGGGTCGAAGCCAGTTCCTGTTGCATGCTCAGGTAGCGCTCGATCATCGGCGAGAGGTTGCGCAACTCATCGAACAGGGCAAAGCCGATGGCGCCGATGACCTTGCCGGCATCGTCGTGGATCGGCAGGCGCATCACCACCAACGGGCCTTTGGGCGTGTCCTGGATATCCAGGAGGATCGGCTGGTCACTGCGCACCACCTGGCGCAACAGGCTGTTGGAGATCACCTGCTCGCAAGGTTGGCCGATGGCCTGGTCGGCGCTTTTCAGGCCGAAGCGCTTGGCATAGCGTTCGTTCATCCACACGATGTTGGCGTCGCGGTCGACAATCACCGTGCCTTCGCTGGACTGCTCGATGATCTCGAACAGGGACTGGATCGCCAGGCCGCGAACGTGCGGGTAGTCCTTGAGGCTTTCGGTGGTGTTCATGGTCGGGGCGCCAAAAATAAAGGATGAGTTCAATGGTAGGAGCCGGCTCCTACAGGGGAGCGTGCGCGGCAGCAAGCAGCTCTTGAGTGTAGGGGTGCTGTGGCGCGGCAAAGACGTCAGCGCATGGCCCGCGCTCAACCACCTGGCCATCCTTGATCACGATCATATCGTGGGCCATGGCCCGTACCACGGCCAGGTCATGGCTGATAAACAGGTAGGTCAGGGCGTATTTTTCCTGCAGTTCACGCAGCAGCGCCACCACTTGTTTTTGCACGGTGCGGTCCAGGGCCGAAGTCGGCTCGTCCAGCAGCATCAAGGCCGGGCGCAGCACCAGGGCGCGGGCGATGGCGATGCGTTGGCGCTGGCCGCCGGAAAATTCGTGGGGGTAGCGGTGACGGCTGGCCGGGTCGAGCCCCACATCCTGCAGCACTTTGATCACCTGGGCGTCACGCTCCTGTGGGCTGCATGGCGCGTGTACTTCCAGGCCTTCGCTGATGATCTGCTGCACCGACATGCGCGGGCTGAGGCTGCCGTAGGGGTCCTGGAATACCACCTGCATCTGCTTGCGCCACGGGCGCATCTGTTTCTGGCTGAGGCTGTCGAGGGCCTCGCCCTGGAAGCGGATGCTGCCGCTGGAGTCGAGCAGACGCAGGATCGCCTGGCCCAGGGTGGACTTGCCGGAGCCGGACTCGCCGACGATTCCCAGGGTCTTGCCCCGTTGCAGGTCCAGGCTGATGCCGTCCACCGCCTGCAGGTACTGCTTGCGCCGGAACAGCCCGCCACCGATGGGGAAGCGCACACTCAGGCCGGCGACCTGCAACACCGTCTCGCGCTGATCCTGGCACAGCGCGGTACCGACCGGTTCGGCATCCAGCAGCAGGCGGCTGTAGGGATGTTGCGGGGCATTGAACAGGGTTTGGCAGTCGGCCTGCTCGACAATTTCCCCGGCCTGCATCACGCACACGCGCTGGGCAATGCTGCGCACCAGGTTGAGGTCGTGGCTGATCAGCAGCAGCGACATGCCCAGGCGTTGCTGCAAGGATTTGAGCAGCAGCAGAATCTTGCGCTGCACCGTCACATCCAGGGCGGTGGTCGGCTCATCGGCGATCAGCAGTTCTGGTTCGCAGGCCAGAGCCATGGCGATCATCACCCGCTGGCGCTGGCCACCCGACAACTCGTGGGGGTAGGACTTGAGGCGTTCCTGGGGGTCGCGAATGCCCACCAGGTCCAGCAGTTCGAGGATGCGTGCCTGCGCCGCCTTGCCGCCCAGGCCTTTGTGCAGCAGCAGGGTTTCGCCGATCTGCTTTTCGATGCTGTGCAAGGGATTGAGGGAGGTCATCGGCTCCTGGAAGATCATCGCGATGCGGTTGCCGCGCAGCTTTTGCAGGGTGCCGGCCTCGGCGCCGATCAGCTCCTGGCCGCGATAGCGCACCGACCCTGTGGTAACGGTGCCGGCCTGGGGCAGCAGTTGCAGGATCGAATGGGCGGTCACCGACTTGCCCGAGCCCGACTCGCCCACCAGTGCCAGGCACTCGCCGGGGCGCACATCCAGGCTCAGGTTGCGCACCACGGTCTGGCCGCTGAAGGCGACGCACAGGTCGCGGATCTCGATCAGGTTGTCAGTCATGGATGCATCGCCCTTCATGATCGTGGGTCGAAGGCGTCACGCAGCGCCTCGCCGATAAATACCAGCAGTGACAGAATCAGCGCCAGGGTGAAAAAGGCCGTGAGCCCGAGCCACGGTGCTTGCAGGTTCTGCTTGCCCTGGGCGATCAACTCACCGAGGGACGCGCTGCCCGCCGGCATGCCGAAGCCGAGAAAGTCCAGGGCGCTGAGGGTGGAAATCGCCCCGGTCAGGATAAAAGGCAGATAGCTCAGGGTGGCGGTCATCGCGTTCGGCAGGATGTGCCGGCGAATGATCTTGGCGTCGCCCAGGCCCAGGGCGCGTGCGGCTTTCACGTACTCCAGGTTGCGCCCGCGCAGGAACTCGGCACGCACCACATCCACCAGGGCCAGCCAGGAAAACAGCGCCATGATCCCCAGCAGCCACCAGAAGTTCGGCTCGACAAACCCCGAGAGGATGATCAGCAGGTACAGGACCGGCAGCCCCGACCACACTTCAAGGATGCGCTGGCCGAGCAGGTCGACCCAGCCGCCGTAATAGCCCTGCAAGGCGCCGGCGGCAATGCCGATGACGGCGCTGATCAGGGTCAGGCCGAGGGCGAACAGGATCGACACCCGCGCGCCGAAGATCACCCGCGCCAGCACATCGCGGGACTGGTCGTCGGTGCCCAGCCAGTTCACCGTGGACGGCGGGCTGGGGGCAGGGCGGGTCAGCTCGTAGTTGGGCGTGTCATCGCTGAAGGGGATCGGCGGGAACAGCATCCAGCCGCCGTCTTGCTTGATCAGTTGCTGCACGTAGTCACTGCGGTAGTCGGCCTGGAATGGCAGTTGCCCGCCGAACTGCTGCTCGGTGTAGCGCTTGAACACCGGGAAATACAACTGGTCCTGATAGCTGAGCACCAGGGGTTTGTCGTTGGCGATCAACTCGCCGCCCAGGGTCAGGATAAACAGGCCGATAAACAGCCACAGCGACCACCAGCCCCGGCGGTTTTGCTTGAAACGTTCGAAGCGGCGACGGGCCACGGGAGACAGATTGAGCATCAGGCGTTCCTCGCGGCGAAGTCGATACGCGGGTCCACCAGGGTGTAGCAGAGGTCGCCGATCAGTTTTATCAGCAGGCCAAACAGGGTGAAGATAAACAGCGAACCAAACACCACCGGATAGTCCCGCGACACCGCGGCTTCGTAGCTCATGCGGCCCAGACCGTCGAGGGAGAAGATCACCTCGATCAGCAGCGAGCCGGCGAAGAACACACTGATAAACGCCTGGGGGATCCCGGAGATCACCAACAGCATGGCGTTGCGAAACACATGGCCGTAGAGCACACGCCGTTCGCTCAGGCCTTTGGCGCGTGCCGTGACCACGTACTGACGCGTGATTTCATTGAGGAACGAGTTTTTGGTGAGGATGGTCAAGGTGGCGAATCCACCGATCACCAGGGCGCTGACCGGCAGCACCAGGTGCCAGAAATAATCGGCGATCTTGCCCAGGGTGCTCAGTTGCTCGAAGTTCTCCGACACCAGGCCGCGCACCGGGAACCAGTTCAAGGTGCTGCCGCCGGCAAAGACCACGATCAAAAACATCGCAAACAGGAAGGCCGGCATCGCGTAGCCAATGACGATGGCGGTGCTGCTCCATACATCGAAACTGCTGCCGTGGCGCACCGCCTTGCGGATTCCCAGGGGGATCGACACCAGGTAGGTGATCAGGGTTGCCCAGAGGCCGAGGGAAAGGGTTACCGGCAACTTTTCCAGGATCAGGTCGATCACCGTGGCGCCGCGAAAGAAGCTGTTGCCGAAATCCAGCTGGGCATAGTTCTTGAGCATCAGCCACAGGCGTTCGGGGGCGGATTTGTCGAAGCCGTATTGTTTTTCGATGTCCTTGATCAGCTTGGGGTCAAGGCCGCGACTGGCGCGGGAGCCACTGCTGACGCCGTCGCCGGCCGAGCCGCCGACGCCCCCGCCGCCAATCCCCTGCAAGTGGGCGATGGCTTGCTCCACCGGCCCGCCGGGCGCGGCCTGGACGATCACAAAGTTCACCAGCAGGATAATCACCAGGGTCGGGATGATCAGCAGCAGGCGCCGCACGATATAGGCAAACATCAGTGGGCACCTCGCGGCTTGCTCAGTTCGGCTTTCATCTGCTCATTGGTCAGTGGCGTGGGGCTGACTTCCCACCACGATTCCAGGGCCTCGTCGTTGCTGGCCTCGATGGCCGGGCGACCGAAGCGGTTCCACCACGCGGCCGAGGTGCCGGGCGGGTAGTAATTGGGGATCCAGTAGTAATTCCATTGCAGCACCCGGTCCAGGGCATGGGCGTAGCTGAGCATCTGTGCCTGGGTGGTGGCGCGTACCAGGCCGGTGACCAGGGTATCGACCGCCGGGTTTTGCAGGACGATGTAGTTGTTGCTGCCCGGGTCGAACGCCGACGACGAACCGAAGTAGTTGTACAGCTCCATGCCCGGCGAGGTGGTGACCGGGAAGCCGGTGACGATCATGTCGTAGTCCCGGGTCATCAGGCGGTTGACGTACTGGGACGAGTCGATGCGCCGGATGTTGAGGGTGATGCCGATCTGCGCCAGGTTGCGTTTATAGGGCAGCAGCAGGCGTTCCAGGCCGTTTTGCACATTGAGGAAGGTGAACTCCAGGGGCTCGCCGGCGGCATTCACCAGTTTGTCGCCCTTGGGCGTCCAGCCGGCGTCTTCCAGCAGGGCCAGGGCTTGTAGCTGCTTGTCGCGGATCATGCCGCTGCCGTCGGTGGTCGGCGCCTTGAACACCTGGGTAAAGACTTCGTCGGGGATCTGCCCGCGCAGGGGCTCGAGAATCGCCAGCTCCTGGGCGTCGGGCAATTGAGTGGCGGCCAGTGGGCTGTTGGAAAAGTAGCTTTGCTGGCGGATATACAGGTTGCGCATCATCTGCCGGTTGGCCCACTCGAAATCCCAGAGCATGGCCAGGGCCTGGCGCACGCGGCGGTCCTGGAACATCGGTTTTTGCACATTGAACACATAGCCCTGGGCCGTTTGCGGGGCGTGCTTGGCCAGGTGCGCGCGTTGCAGGCGGCCATCGTCCAGGGCCGGGCCGTTGTAGCCGATGGAATAGCCGGTGGCGGAGAACTCGCGATTGAAGTCGTAGGCACCGCCGCGCAGGACCTGGCGCGCGACTTCGGTATCGCCGAAGTACTCCAGACTCAGGCGGTCGAAGTTGTACAGGCCGCGGCTGACGGGCAAGTCCTTGCCCCACCAGTCGGGATCGCGCTGGAAGGTGATGGTACTGCCGGCATTGATTTTGCTGACCTTGTACGGGCCGCTGCCCAGAGGCGCTTCATAGCCGCCACCATTGGCAAAGTCGCGGCTCTTCCACCAATGCTCGGGGAACACCGGCAGGGTCGCGAGATCCATGGGCAGGGTGCGGTTTTCATTGCTGGCGAAGTCAAAGCGCACTTGCAGCGGGCCTTCGACCTCGACGTGCTTGACGTCGGCAAACAGTGTGCGAAAGCGCAGGCTGCCCTGGGTCATCAGCAGGTTGAAGCTGTAGCGCACATCTTCTGCGGTGATCGGCTTGCCGTCGGCAAAACGTGCCTTGGGGTTGAGGAAAAACCGCAGGTACAGGCCGTCCTCGGCGCGCTCCATCTTTTGCGCGACCAGGCCGTAGACGGTATAGGGTTCATCCAGTGAGCGGTAGGCCAGGGGCGAATACACCCAGCCGTCCAACTGGCTGACGCCGATGCCTTTGTCGATATACGGCAGCACATGGTCGAAGCGGCCGACCTCGAGGGCCGAGCGCTTGAGGCTGCCACCCTTGGGGGCGTCGGGGTTTACATAGTCAAAATGGCTGAAGCCGGCAGGGTACTTGGCAGGCTCGCCGTAGACGGTCAATGCATGTTGCGGGGCTGCGAACGAGGCGGTACTCGCCAGCAGCAGGGCCAGGGTAGAGCCAACGAACGTGAGGAAATCCAGTCGCATTATCAGCCTTGAGCACCGGGTGAAGAAGGAAGGGGACTTGTACCCTAACCGTGCGCGGGTCGCCAGTCACCTGGCGACCCCGCAAACACAACGGCCCACCAAAAGGCGGGCCGTTGAGTGCTGCGCAGACGTGGATCAGTCCTGGCGGCTGGTCACTTCCAGCAGGTGATAACCGAACTGGGTTTTCACTGGGCCTTGCACGGTATTGACCGGTGCGCTGAATACGACCGCGTCGAATTCCTTGACCATCTGGCCAGGACCGAACGAACCCAGGTTGCCGCCGTCGCGGCTCGATGGGCAGTTGGAGTTGGCTTTGGCGACTACTGCGAAATCAGCGCCGCCTTCGATCTGGGCTTTCAGTTCGTTGCACTTGTCTTCGGTGGCAACCAGGATGTGACGGGCGGTGGCTTTGGCCATGGTGGGTAACTCCTTGAATAAAAAAGGTGAGCGTACCGGATTCAGGCGGCTATTTCCCGGCAAAGTTCCACTGATTTACATCAGGCTCGATCGCGCAGACGTGCGGCTGCTTCACGCAGCAACTGCTCAGTCCCGTCCCAACCCAGGCAGCCGTCGGTCACCGAGACGCCGTAGCGCATCGACGGGCTGAGCGGCTGGCAGCCTTCGAACAAATGACTCTCCAGCATCATGCCGATCAGCGAGGTGTCGCCCTGCAAGCGTTGCGCCAGCACGTCATTGAATACCGCCGGTTGGCGCATCGGGTCCTTGCCGCTGTTGGCGTGGCTGCAATCGACCATGATCCGCGTGGCCACTTTGCTTTTGGTCAGGTCGGTCTTGATCTGGGCCACGCTCTGGCGATCGTAGTTCGGGCCACGGTGGCCGCCGCGCAACACCAGGTGGGTGTCGGCGTTGCCCGGGGTCTGGATGATCGCCGGATGGCCCTGGCTGTCGACGCCGAAGTGGCGGTGCGGGTGGGCCGCCGTACGCATGGCGTCACAGGCGATGGCTACGCCGCCGTCGGTACCGTTCTTGAAGCCGACGGGCATGCCCAGGCCGCTGGCCATTTCCCGGTGGATCTGCGATTCGGTGGTGCGGGCGCCAATGGCCACCCAACTGAGCACATCGTCGAAGTAGCCGGCGGCCATCGGTTGCAACAGTTCGGTGGCGACCGGCAGGCCCAGGCGCAGCATTTCGCGCATCAGTTCCCGCGACAGTGTGAGGCCGGCGGCCATGTCATCGCTGCCATCCAGGTGCGGGTCGTAGGCCAGGCCTTTCCAGCCGATGGTGGTGCGCGGTTTTTCGACGTAGGCGCGGATCACCAGCAGCATCTGGTCACTGACGTCATTGGCCAGCTTCTTCAGATTGCGCGCGTATTCCATGGCGGATTCGGGATCATGGATCGAGCAGGGACCGACGATGACGAGCAGGCGGGAGTCTTGACCATTGAGAATCGCGCGGATGGCCTGGCGATGAGCGTTGACTTGCTCGGTCAGGAACGGGCTCAGGGGCAATTGGTGCTTGAGCTCAAGGGCGCTGGGCAAACGCTGGGTCAGCGCTTCATTGGCGCTGGACAGGGTGGTAACGGGCAGTGCGGTGATAGAGGAGTTCATGATTTGTGCTTCCTGGGCAAGCGGCGGGCTGTTCCCGCGCGCTCTGCCCTACTGGGGTGTTCGACAATTGGCCGTATTGGCTGCGTGTGTTGGCTTGCCACCAATAGGTGACCGATCGGAGGCGGCAGGCTGTCCCGAACGGAGCTTGCTAAATCGCCAGGCGGTGCAGGTGTCGTAACGGTAATAAGTGGTGAAGTTCATGGTGTGATTTCCTTTAAGTTCGGTGTGTAGCAAAAATTGTTCAGGGCTGGAAAAACAAAACCCCCGGTCGGGGAGCCGACCGGGGGTTAGATTTCTCTGGCAGGCGACCCCTTGAGTAGTGGGCGCCGATTTCAGGTATCAGGCGCGCCAGTGGCTAAACCAATACCCAAAATAAAAGCTGACCAGTGCGCTCAAACCGTTCACGCGGGTAGCCACGACCGAACGCTGGGCGTTGGCAGTAGGGCAGGCCTGGGTGAGGGTGAGTGGCAACATGGTGTTTCTCCAAATGATGGGGTGGAGCTTAACTGAGGGATGCCGCTGGATTCAATCAGTAATTTCTATCGCGATGAGCGACTTAGCGCTATGGCGCAAGTCCCGATATGCTGGATGGATAGTCCCAATGATTGCCAGGATGCGAGCATGACCGCTTTGATTATTGCCAGTGCCCAGACCTGTTCGATTGCTGGCGACCTGGCGGCCAATATCCAGCGTCACCTGGCGTTGATGGTTGCGGCCGCCGAGCACGGCGTACAACTGCTGGTGTTTGCGGAGTTGTCCCTGACCGGTTACGAGCCCGCGCTGGCGCAGGAGCTGGCGATTGCGCCGGACGATACGGTGCTTGCGCCCCTGCGAGAGCTGGCGCGTGAGCTGCAGATGGCGGTGGTGGTGGGCATGCCGATTCGCTTGGCGTCGAGCAGCGGGGTGTTGATTGGAGCGCTGGTGTTGGCGGCGGATGGCTCATTGGCGGTGTACAGCAAGCAGCATCTGCACCCCGGTGAAGACGCGGCATTTGTGCCGGGCTCGGGTGGCAAGGCGTTGGTGTGGGGCGAGGACCGGATTGCCCTGGCGGTTTGCGCTGACTTTTCCCACGCCAGCCATCCGCGTGATGCGGCGGCGCTTGGGGCTACAGTCTATGCAGCGGGTGTATTGATCAGCGAGGGTGGTTACGCCGCAGATAGTGCGTTGCTTCAGGGGTACGCCAGCGAACACTCGATGGTGGTGCTGATGGCCAATCATGGCGGGCCGTCCGGTGGCTGGGCGTGTGCCGGGCGCAGCGCTATCTGGGGGGCTGATGGCGAGTTGATTGCGGCTGTGCCGGGGGTGGGCGACGCCTTGGTAATAGCCCGCAGGGAGGCCGGCAACTGGAGTGGTTGGCAGGTCATGCTGTAACGCAATGGAGTACGCCGCGATGGCATTCACCCTCAAGGCCGCATCGGATCAGCACTTGGCCTTTGCACGCAGCCTGACGCATCAGGCGATGGGCCATTACTATCGGCAGTACGATCTGACATGGTCCGACAAAGGCTTCGACACCGCCTGGGCCGGGCGGGAAAACTGGTTGATTTGCCAAGAGGACAGGCTGGTGGGGTTCGTCAGTCTGAGCCGGGATGACAACGCGCTGTATATTCGCGAGCTGCACATACTCGAGGATTTTCGCCGCCAGGGCGCTGGCAGTTGGGTGCTGGAGCAGATGTTCGCCAAGGCTCGGGCCGAAAGCCGGGGTTATTTGCGATTGACGGTGTTCAAGACCAATCCGGCAAAAAGGCTGTATCAGCGCCAGGGCCTGAATATTGTCGGTGAGGAGGGCTGTTTCTGGCGGATGGAGTCTGTTTGTCTGTCAGCGCAGTCGTCCCGGTAAACCTCGCGCTCAACTTGAATCGGTGCATACTGCTCTTTAGGAGCCGATCTCCTGATCATTGCACAGGCTTTGCGCCTCGTTAAGGATGATCCCCTCTTTCATGCCCAGAAGGACCGCCACCTTATGGGCTTCTCCACGCCGCCCCTTTTTGCGCCCAGCGAGCACTTGATAGGTGGTCGCCGGGTCCACGCCATGTTCCCTGGCGAATGCCTGAACCGACTTGCCTTGATGTTCCAGCCAGGCTTTGGCTTGTGCAGCAGTACGGATTCCGGGCATAGTTCAAAACCGTTCAAGTTTGTGTAAAACGAGATGACATCGTCACCTCTTGGGGTGTGCCATAAAGGATATTACATCCAAATGAGTGGAATAGGTTCGCGCTTAAGGCAAGAAAGAGAGCGACTGGGCTTGTCGCAAAAGGTTTTTGGTGAAATAGGAGGTGTGGAGGCAAACGCACAGGGAAAATACGAAAGCGGTGGGCGCGCGCCGAAGGCCGATTACCTATCCCGCGTGGCAGAGAAGGGTGTCGATATTCTGTTTGTTTTGACAGGTAGCCCGACGCCCATCCACTTGGACAACCTGAGCCAGATCGAAGAAAAGGTCTTGGGTAACTACCGTGCGATGTTTAAAGAGGACCAGGATGCAATCCGCAGACTGACCAGCACCTTGGCAGAGCATTCCTCAGCGGCGAGTGGAAAACCCCGGTCGATCCTCAAGGAATCCTGACCTTTTGCCCAGGAAACACCCCCGCCTGCCGCTCGGCAGGCGTTCGTAGTGTATTGAAACTCTATATATATGACGCGTTCAGCTAGGTCTGTGCCTTGGTTTTTTGCTAAGGTGCTCAGCAACCTATAAGACCATTTCGCGAGGTGTCTGCTTGATTAGGGTGCTAGTAGTCGATGACCATGATCTCGTTCGTACAGGCATTACACGAATGCTGGCTGACATCGATGGCCTGCAAGTAGTCGGTCAGGCCGAGTCGGGGGAGGAATCCCTGATCAAAGCGCGTGAATTGAAACCCGATGTGGTCTTGATGGACGTCAAGATGCCGGGGATTGGTGGTCTTGGTGCGACCTGCAAACTGTTGCGCAGTCATCCGGACATCAAGGTCGTGGTTGTTACGGTCTGCGAAGAAGACCCTTTTCCTACCCGGCTTCTGCAGGCTGGCGCAGCAGGTTATCTGACAAAAGGCGCGGGGCTCGCGGAAATGGTCCAGGCTATCCGCCTGGTATTTGCCGGCCAGCGCTACATCAGTCCGCAGATTGCCCAGCAATTGGCGATCAAGTCCTTTCAGCCGGTCAGCGACTCGCCGTTTGATGCCTTGTCCGAGCGCGAGATTCAGATCGCCCTGATGATCGTCGGCTGCCAGAAGGTCCAGTCGATTTCCGACAAGCTTTGCCTGTCGCCGAAAACCGTGAACACCTACCGTTATCGAATTTTCGAGAAGCTATCAATCAGCAGTGATGTTGAACTGACCTTGCTGGCGGTTCGCCACGGCATGGTGGACGCCAGCGCCTGAAATGCAAGCCTCTGAAATAAACACCGTGTTTGATCCGAGTGCATTTCTTGCGACCTGCAGCGGCCGGCCAGGCGTGTATCGCATGTTCGACAGCGAGGCGCGCCTGCTGTACGTGGGCAAGGCCAAGAACCTCAAGAAGCGCCTGGCCAGCTACTTCCGCAAAACCGGCCTGGCGCCGAAGACGGCCGCCCTCGTGGGGCGTATCGCCCAGGTCGAAACCACCATCACGGCCAACGAAACCGAGGCGCTGCTGCTTGAGCAGACGCTGATCAAGGAATGGCGGCCGCCCTACAATATTCTGCTGCGTGACGATAAGTCCTACCCGTATGTGTTTCTGTCGGACGGTGACTTTCCGCGCCTGAGCATCCATCGCGGGGCGAAGAAGCACAAGGGTAAGTATTTTGGCCCTTACCCCAGCGCGGGGGCGATCCGCGAGAGCCTGAGCCTGCTGCAAAAGACCTTCTTCGTGCGCCAGTGCGAAGACAGCTTCTACAAGAACCGCACCCGCCCGTGCCTGCAATACCAGATCAAGCGTTGCAAGGCGCCCTGCGTCGGGCTGGTCGAGCCTCAGGAATATGCCGAAGACGTACGTCACTCGGTGATGTTCCTCGAAGGGCGCAGCAACGCCCTGGCCGACGAACTGTCCGGCGCCATGGAGCAGGCAGCCAGTGTCCTGGACTTCGAGCGGGCCGCCGAACTGCGTGACCAGGTGTCCCTGTTGCGACGGGTGCAGGACCAGCAGAGCATGGAAGGCGGTACCGGTGATGTCGACGTGATTGCGGCCTTCGTCAATCCGGGCGGGGCTTGTGTGCACCTGATCAGCGTGCGTGGTGGCCGGGTGCTGGGCAGCAAGAACTTCTTTCCCCAGACCGGGATCGAGGAGGAAGTGGCCGAGGTCATGGCCGCGTTTCTCGGCCAGTACTACGTCAGCAGTCCCGAGCGCGACTTGCCGGGTGAACTGATCGTCAACGTGGTTCACGAAGACTTCCCCGCATTGATTGACGCCATTCACGCCCTGCGCGGCCGCGAGCTGGACATCAGCCACCGCGTGCGCGGCACCCGTGCGCGCTGGCAGCAACTGGCGGTGACCAACGCCGAACAGGCCCTGAGCGCGCGCCTGGCCAACCGCCAGCACGTTGCCGCACGCTTTGAAGCGCTGGCCGACGTGCTCAAGCTTGACGAGCCACCGCAACGCCTGGAGTGCTACGACATCAGCCATTCCAGCGGCGAGGCGACCGTGGCGTCCTGCGTGGTCTTTGGTCCGGAAGGGCCGATCAAGTCCGATTATCGACGCTATAACATCGAAGGCGTCACCCCAGGCGATGACTATGCGGCCATGCACCAGGCCCTGACCCGGCGCTTCAGCAAATTGAAGGACGGCGAGGGCAAGCTGCCGGATATCCTGCTGGTGGACGGCGGCAAGGGCCAGTTATCCATGGCCCGTGACGTGCTCAACGAACTGGCGGTGCCCGACCTGATCCTGCTCGGCGTGGCCAAGGGCACGACGCGCAAGGCCGGTTTCGAAACGTTGTACTTGAATGATGCCGCCCATGAGTTCACTTTGAAGGGCGATTCACCGGCATTGCACCTGATTCAGCAGATTCGCGACGAAGCCCACCGTTTTGCCATTACCGGTCACCGCGCCCGACGTGGTAAAACCCGGCGTACCTCCACCCTGGAAGGGGTGGCGGGGGTAGGGCCGAAGCGGCGACGCGAACTGTTGAAACATTTTGGTGGATTGCAGGAATTGTCCCGTGCCAGCATTGAAGAAATAGCCAAAGCCCCCGGAATCAGTAAAAAGCTCGCTGAGTTGATTTATGCAAACCTACACAGCGAGTAGAATGCCTTCTCACCTCGTAGCCAGTTGTGCCGATGAATATCCCTAATCTGATCACCGTTCTACGCGTTCTGCTCATACCGATTTTCATTTTGCTGTTTTACCTGCCTTATGATTGGAGCTACATGGCCTCCAGTTCGGTCTTTGCCTTTGCGGCCGCGACCGACTGGCTGGACGGCTACCTGGCACGACGCCTGGAGCAAAGCACGCCGTTTGGCGCGTTCCTCGACCCCGTGGCCGACAAGCTGATGGTTGCGGTGGCGCTGGTGCTGCTCGTGCAGGAGCACGGCAACCTGTGGCTGACCCTGCCGGCGGCCGTGATCATCGGTCGCGAGATCGTCGTCTCGGCCTTGCGCGAATGGATGGCCGAAATCGGCGCACGCGCCCACGTGGCCGTGTCCAACATGGGCAAATGGAAAACCGCTGCGCAGATGCTGGCGCTGGTCATCCTGCTGGCCAACCCGTCGAGCTTCACCTTCTGGGTGCTGCTGGGTTATGCCTTGCTACTGATCGCCGCCGGCCTGACTCTGTGGTCCATGCTGCAATACCTGCGCGCCGCCTGGCCCCATCTGCGCACGACCGTGGAAAAGAAATAAAACTTTTTTGAATCAAGGGGTTGACGGGTGGTGAGGATTCTATAGAATGCGCATCACCAAGACGCGGGAATAGCTCAGTTGGTAGAGCACGACCTTGCCAAGGTCGGGGTCGCGAGTTCGAGTCTCGTTTCCCGCTCCAAACATAGTACTGCAGAGTTCCACTGAATTCTGCAAGTGATTGAAATAAGGACCTTCGGGTCCTTTTTTCGTTGTGGCGCGAACCACTGAAATCCAGCTCCATCCAGTGCGTTAAGTCCCGAATGAGGATCTTGGATTTGGATGTGCACTGAATCGGTTTTTTGCTGGAGCAGCTTGGATAGCGAGACGAGCATCTGGCCCTGACTCTGTTCAGGAGTTCGCTATGGCACTCTCGGATACGACCGTTCGGCAAGCCCGAATCACTGGCAATGACTGCACGATACTTCACTGGTTCTGCAGGCCGTCAGGATGGTAAACGGAGGGCTTTAGCGCTGAGCGCTTCTGCTTTTTCGAGGGGCTTCATGAAGGCGGGAAGCTCTGTCCATGCCAATGCTGCATGGTGCTTCACTGCACGTACTTCGGCGCGAGGAGGCAGCAGTTTGTCCCCATCGAGCAGGATTCTCACCTTCGCGCAGCCCCACGGCTTTGACCGCATCTACAACCCGTTCGATGCGGTTGCGCACACGGCTAGCGGTTTCGGGTATCACTGTCCAAATCGGCTTAAGAATTTTCAGTACGTGTTGAGTGCCAATTTCCTGCGTTGGAAGTTTGCCTATTTCTGCGAACGCATAGGGTGTCCTGCCATTGCTGTGCATGCTTGGTATTTTTCCAGCCTGGTTTGTGATCGACGATGTAGCCGAGTGCGACCTCTTTGAAAGTGGTTGCTTTCGCCTTGGCGGCATCCTGCGCTAAACGCTCAGCCTCTTTTTAGAGCCGTCGCCTTTCCAGTTCTTCATTCCGATGGGCAAGCGGATCGACGGCAGACTTGCCTCGGGGTGCCTGCCCAGTCCCATATCTCGACTCTTACCAGCCAATTTGTACCGAAAAACCCAGCTGGCGGCTGCCACCCGTTTTCGTTCCTGTCCATTCAGGCGAGGTTGTGCTCATACGCACTGTTACTTTGAGCATACAGAGCAAAATCACCCTGCTCTGCGAGTCTCTGCTTGATTTTGGTGGTAATCCTGCTGGTGGGCCTTTCTCTTTATCAGAGCAGTGTCAAACGCTGCTCCTACTTACAAGTCGTTTTTTCTGGTTTTTCGGCCGATACAAAGCAGGTATTCGATAGTTGGTAAATGAGAATCCCTGTTAAATGTGAACGATTGGTATATTGTGTGCTGCAAATTTTTTGGCAGGTTTACTTTCCATTCGGCTTATCCATTAGGTCTAACTTCCATGCGTCGTACCTTGATTTCCCTTTGCGTGCTTCAGGCGTTTTCTCCTTTTGTCTGTACGCAGGTTGCCGCTTCCGAAAATGCCAGCCTTGAGCTGCAAGCCATCAATGTCACGGGCGAAATAGACGCTGAGACGGCTCAAGGGCCGGTCAAAGGGTATCGCGCTACACGTTCTGCAAGTGCGACACGCACCGATACCGCTATCCATGAGACACCTCAGTCCATCAGCGTGGTGCCCAAAGACGTGGTAGAGGATATTGGTGCAACCCGCTTGCAGGAGGCCTTGGACTATGCCGGTGGCGTCGGCCGGGCGAACAACTTCGGTGGGCAAGGGCTTACCAGTTTCACCGTGCGGGGCTTTACAACCGCAGAGTTCTACCGCAACGGTTTTCCGATTAACCGGGGCTATCCAAGCATGCCGGACGCCAACAGCATTGAGCGTCTCGAAGTGCTTCGCGGGCCAGCGACCATGCTTTATGGCCGGGGCGATCCCGGCGGTACCTTCAACGTGGTCTCCAAGCAGCCTTTACCTGAGCGTACGGTCACATTGGGTAGCCAGTTGGACGATCAGGGTATGAAACGTGGCACCCTTGATGCTTCAGGCCCGCTGGATGAGCAAGGGCGTCTGGCTTATCGCCTGAACCTGGTGGGTGAGGGAGGAGACACCTTTCGCGACCATGTATCCACCGAGCGCTATGGGGTGACGCCTGTCCTGAGCTGGCAGGTCACGGACGACACCAAGGTGATTTTCGAAGGCGACTTCATGCGCAACAACCAGCCGCTTGACCGAGGCCTGACCCGCTTCGCCAACCAGCACGGTACGCCGTCCCGCGACACCTTCTGGGGTGAAAGATACGCCGGCAATCTGCACAACGATAACAACATGGCTCAGTTGCGTTTCGAGCATATGCTCAACGACAACTGGACCCTGGGCGGTGGTTTCCAGTGGCTGGACGGGACTATGAAGGGTAATGCTGTTGAGGCTAACGGTGCCAACAGCTTGAATGCCGATGGTCGAACACTCCAGCGCAACTTCAACTACCGCAAGCTGGACTGGACCGATAAAGACTATCAACTGAACCTGACTGGGCACTTTTCTACGGGTGGCCTTGATCACACGTTGCTGACTGGCGTCGAGTACGAAGATTACGACTACAAGTCGATCATTCGACGCTCCAGCGGCGATTTTCCAATTGACATCTTCAACCCGGTCTATGGCCAGCCACGTCCGGCGCTGACTCGTACGCCGACCCACGACAAAGAAAACCTCAAGACTTACGCAGCTTTCGTACAGGATCAAGTGGCTCTGACCGAGCGTTTAAAGGTGCTCGCTGGTGCGCGCTTTGAGCGCTTCGAGCACGAGTACGAATCCTACGTGCCCGGCGTAAAAAACTGGAACTCTGCTGACAACGCCGTCACCCCGCGCGTCGGCGTGATGTATGACCTCACTGACACTGTCGCGATCTACGCGAATGCCGCGCGCTCGTTCAAGCCCAACGCGGGTGCCAGCCGCCAAGGCGGCGGGTTTGAGCCGGAGAAGGGCAAGTCTTACGAGATGGGCGTGAAGTGGGAAGCGCTTGACCAGCAGCTGAGCGTCGACGCGGCGATCTACCAGATCGACAAGAAAAATGTCCAGGGGGACGACCCCGTTGACTCAGCCTTCAAAGTCGCTACAGGCCAGGTACGCAGTCGCGGCTTCGATTTGAATATAGCCGGCAACCTGACGCCCGAGTGGCGGGTGATCGGCGGCTATGCCTATGTGGATGCTGCAGTGACCAAAGACACTACAGTACGTACCGGGACGCGCTTGGCGAACATTCCGCGCAACAGCTTCAGCCTGCTCAATGTGTATGAATTCCAGGATGGCGCGCTGAAAGGGTTGGGCCTCGGCGGGGGAGGTAAATACGTGGCCGAGCGTGCCGGCCAGACCGCCAACAACACGTTCTCGATGGGGGCTTACACGGTCGTAGACTTGCTTGGCTACTACAAGGTCAACGAAAAGGTCAGGCTCAATCTCGACATAAAGAACCTGTTCAATCGTGAGTACGAAGAAGGTTCATTCCTGAATTTCTACGCCTACCCGGGTGAGCCACGTACGGTGCAAGTGGGGATTTCTTACACCCTTTAGCCAAATCAGAACGCTGCTCGCTGGGGCATTATCGAAAATCTCAAGTCCACCTTTGCTCAGGTGGGCTTACACCTATCGATGAAAGCGCTTTGCGCAATGGTCTGCCCCGCGTGCCTTGGCCTCTCGCATTGAACCGCAATCAGCGAAAAACGAAAAAAGAGAATCTCTGTCGGTCCCTATGCGCTGTTTAATGTAAGGAATAGGGCTTGTGTGGCCTCCTTATACCAATACGAAATCATCAACAGCCCCAGCACAAATGTAGCTCGCCGGCGACATCCCCGGGCACCGGGCGTAGCAGACCGCCGACGATGCCGCTGATGCCGGCGATACGTCCATTGAACAGTATCAACAGCACGGCGCCCGTACCGATCAATAAGCCACCGCCCCATGCACTCATCGGTGTGGCTCATATCGATCATAGCGATTTCCTTTTAGGGACCTCGCGGAGGATGCCTGGTTGGGGAGGGCGGGCATTAATTCATGCCCAGCCAGTTGGGCAGTGCCAGTGCAATCCAGGGTACATAGGTAATCAGCACCAGGAACAGCAGCAACAGCACCAGCCAGGGCATGGCTGCCTTGATGGTGGCAGGCACTGACATGCCGGTCACCGCGGACGTCACGAACAAGTTCAGACCGACCGGGGGTGTGATCAAGCCGATCTCCAGATTGACCACCATGATGATCCCAAGGTGAATCGGGTCGATACCCAGCTTTATGGCAATTGGAAAAAGGATCGGCGCCAGGATCAGGATAATGGCCGAGGGCTCCATAAAGGCGCCAGCCACCAACAAGACAATGTTCACCACCAGCAGGAAGGTCACCGGTGTCAGCCCCGCCTCGATCACCCAGGCCGTGATTTGTTGGGGTAACTGCTCGGTGGTTAATACATGAGCAAAGAGCATGGCGTTGGCAATGATGAACATCAGCATGATGCTCAACTTGGCGGCGTCCAGCAGCACTTTAGGGGTCTCGCGAAACGTCAGATCCTTATAGACGAACAAGGCGATGAACGCTGAATACACGGCAGCAACGGCGGCGGCTTCCGTCGGCGTGAACATCCCGGTGTAAATGCCACCCAGGATGATCAGCATCAACAGCAATCCCCAGATGGCTTTACGCGCAGCACTCAGAAACTCACGCAGGGTTGCACGTGGCAGGGCCGGTAAGTTTTTCTTAACGGCGACGATGTAGATCGCCACCATCAGCGTTATCCCCAGCAACAGGCCTGGTATGACGCCGGCCATGAACAGCTTGCCAACGGATGTCTCGGTGGCGGCGGCATAAACCACCATCACAATTGAGGGTGGTATCAGGATACCCAGTGTGCCCGCGTTACAGACGATTCCCGCGCCGAATGCCTGCGGGTAGCCAGAGCGCACCATGCCGGCAATGGCGATCGAACCTACCGCCGCAACCGTCGCGGGGCTGGAGCCGGAAAGGGCTGCAAACAGCATGCAGGCCAATACGGCGGCGATGGCCAGCCCCCCACGAATATGGCCGACGCAGGCGTTGGCAAAGTCGATCAGTCGGCGTGCGACGCCGCCGGTGGTCATGAAGGCGCCTGCAAGCAAGAAAAACGGAATCGCCAGCAGGGTGTAGTGCTCCGACGTTTCAAACAACTTTATTGCAAGGGAACGTACTGAGTCTGGGCTGAAAAATACAAGGGTCAGCGAGCCCGCCAAGCCCAAGGAAATGGCAATGGGCACACCAATGAACATCAATGCGAAGAGTGCCGTGAACAGGAAGGCAATGGTCATGGTTTATTGTCCTCGTGCTCGGTCAGTTTCATCACGTCAGCGGCTTCATCGGCCAGGCCGAGACCGGTTTGGCGGTGCAGCAGGATGCGCACGAAAATTTCAGCGAAACGGATGAAAACCAATGCAAAACCCACGGGGACAATCAGCCCTATGTGCCACTGCATGATCCCGAAATGGCCAAGGTCCTCGGCGCCTATTCCCGCCGACATCAAGGTATGAATCCACTCGAAGCTGGCCGTACTGAACAGGCCGGCATAGAGCAGGCAGCAAAGACAGGCCAAGATTCCAATGAGCCGCTGGACGGGTTTACTCGCCAGCTTTACCAGCGCGTCAACGCCAATATGCCCGGCGGTGCGCACGCCATAGGACAGGCCGAAGAAGATCAGCCAGCCGAACAGCGCCTTGGTGAGTGCGGTGCTCCAGGTCATGGCTTGAGCCATGCTCATGACGCCATCACCCATGGCAAACAATACGTTACTGGCGCCTTCCCAGTTGTCGGCAAGACGGTAGAAAAGCGTATAGAGATTGTTGAGAATGACATAGACGAACGTTACCAATGTCATGGCGGCCAGAAGGAAGACAATGAAGCCTTCCTCGAAGTGTTCCCAGATGCGCCGAAAGGCCTGCATGGATGGCATCTCCCGTATCGTAATGACTGGCAGGTGCTACCACGTCGGTAACACCTGCCTCCCGGTCATTGAGCCGTGTTGGCGGCTTGCGCAGCGGTGATCAGCTCAGGGCCAATATCAGCTTCGAATTTTTTCCAGACGGGTTTCATCGCGGCTCGCCATTGCTCGCGTTGCTCAGGAGTCAAGGTAATGATTTCGGTGGTTTTGGCGGCAATGATGCTTTGCTTGGCGTCCTGATTGAGCTGTTCGGCCTCTTTGTTAACTTGCGCGGTAACCTGCACGATGATCTTGTCCAGTTCACTGCGAATATCCGGCGGCAGACCGTCCCAGAACTTGGTGTTAGTGATCAGCATGTAGTCCAGCACACCATGGTTGGATTCGGTGATGTATTTCTGTACCTCATGCATTTTCTGGCTGTAGATGTTCGAGTAAGGGTTTTCTGCACCGTTGACTACACCGGTCTGCAAACCCTGATACACCTCGGCAAAGCTCATTTTGCGCGGGTTGGCGCGCAAGGCCTTGAACTGCTCCTCAAGCACGGCGGAAGCCTGCACCCGAAACTTCAGGCCTCGGGCATCCCCAGGAACACGCAGCGGTTTGTTGGCCGACAACTGCTTCATCCCATTGTGCCAATAGGCCAGGCCGGTGATGTTTTTACTCTCCATGGACTTAAGCAGTCCCTGGCCCTGCGGGCTCATCTGGAAGCGGTCAACTGCAGCGATGTCATCAAACAGAAAGGGCAGGTCGTACAGCTGGAGGGTCTTTGTGTATTGTTCGAACTTGGCCAATGACGGCGCAATTAACTGCACATCCCCCAACAACAGGGCTTCCATCTCTTTGCCATCACCAAACAACGATGAGTTGGAATAAACCTCGACCTTGACCTTACCGGGTAAGCGTTCCTCTACCAGCTTCTTGAACATCAGTGCGCCCTGGCCCTTGGGCGTATGGTCGGCGACGACGTGTGAGAACTTGATGATGACTGGATCAGCTGCCATGACTGCACTCATGCTCCCTAGAGCAAGCGTGCAGGCGAGTGCCTTACAGATGGATTTGAACATTTTGGGGGAATCCTCTTATTTTTGTATTTTTTGGCCAACGCTCTGACGCGCATTCGGTTATACGGCCAAGACTCCAGTCTAGGCAAAAACATCACTTGGTGCAGGAGCGCAAGCGTGGCAATGGAAAGCGCCACTGAGCAGTTTCCGAATCTTCTGCCCCTGTGCGACACCCGCGGTGTCAGATTGGGCCAGGTCCTGGGGGGCGGCCTCCTAGTATTCGCCCAGTTATACCGCCCGATATTGCTTCTAGGTAGTTTCCGAGACTATTCAATAGCCTGCACAGGTCGCTAACTTGGGGGTATGCCGTACTGGAGTAGAGCGCACTTTTAGACAGGCGTTGCCCGGCCGCTAAACTTGCGTGTCTCGCACCGTGTTCAGGGTCCCGAAAAATAAGGTTACTGAATATGTCGGAGACGCCTACCCCCAATAGAACCCTTTATCCGCTCTGAAGGCCTCATCCTGGCAGGTGGCGCAGCGGTCGCGCAATCGCTCATCTCCTGCGCAATCATCGCCGGCAGGATGCCCATAAATATTTGTAACTTATGTGCTTTGGCGACAGCACCTGCGCTATGCATTCAGCGAATGCCGCTCCTGCCGGTATTGCCAATATGACGGCCAGCCGTTGCGCAGCAGTTATTGCAACTCTTGGCGTAGATTAGACGTGGCGCTTGATCCTTGTATCGGGATGTGATGTGGTGGGCCACACAGAAAGACGACTGTCCTTTGTCATTTAGGGCGCTCGCAACTTTAGTTCTTTTGAGCATTTCGAGGTTTCATGCAAATCGAGTTACAGGAGATTAGCGACCACCTCTATCGTTTCGCTCCATTTGATACGCTACCAAAGGAAACGGTAGACGCCATCGCCCGGCGGGTAGAAGTGAGTTATTTCAAGGCCGGCAGTGACATCCTTGAAGCGGGCGCAATCATTCATGACTTGCACTATGTCCGTAGCGGTGCGGTGGAGATTTACCGGCGCAATGGCGAACTCTATAACCGACTTGTCGAAGGCGACCTCTTCGGTCAGGCCGGTTTGTTGCGCAGTAACAAGGTGCGTTTTCCCGCCAGAGCCTTGGAAGATAGCCTGATCTATTACATACCCGCCAATATCTTCGCTGAACTGTGCGCACAGCATGATGCTTTCGCCGACTTCGTTGAAGCTGAGGGGCACTCCAGGCTCAAGACTGCCGTAGAGGCGCAGGGGCGGGCGAGTGAGCTTATTCAGCTCAAATGCCGAGGCCTTATCTCTCGGCCCTTGGTGTGGGTCACGTCGGATACCTGTGTCGGCGACGCGGCAAAAATCATGACAGAGCAAAGTGTTTCTTGCGTTCTGGTGATGTCATCAGCGGGCTTGCAGGCGGCTGAAATCCAAGGGATTGTGACCGATCGGGACCTTCGCACACGCGTTGTCGCTGAAGGCCGAAACGCTGACGAAACGTCTGCCCGAGACATCATGACGGCCGAGCCGGTAGCGATAGGCGCAGACGACTCAGTGTTTGAAGCGATGCTGGTGATGTTGCGCCGTAATATTCACCATCTGCCGGTGGTCCATCTTGGCCATCCGATCGGGCTGATCAACTTGTCGGATATCATCCGCTACGAGTCACACAGCAGTTTGTACCTGGTAAACAGAATCTCTAACCAGACGTCGGTCGACGGTTTGAAATCGCTTTTGCGTGACCTGCGCGGAACCTACATCCGCATGGTGCGTGATGGCGCGACGGCGCACATGATTGGCAGCGCGATTTCTGGTATTGGCCGAGCCTTTACCCAACGTTTGCTGGAGCTCGCAGAGAAAAAGCTGGGGCCGCCTCCGGTGCCTTACTGCTTTATGGTGCTGGGCTCCATGGCACGTGATGAGCAGCTATTGGTGACGGACCAGGACAACGCCCTGGTGCTCGACGACCGCTTCGATCCGATCCAGCACGATGCATACTTCCGCGCGTTGGCGACGTTTGTGAGTGATGGCCTGGCCGCGTGCGGTTACAGCTATTGCAAAGGCGGGATCATGGCGACGAACGATCAGTGGCGTCAGCCGCTGAAGGTATGGCGAAGTTATTTTGATCAGTGGATCGAAAAGCCTAATCCGACGACGTTGCTCAATAGTTGTATTTTTTTCGACCTGGATGGTGTGTTTGGCGAACTCGAGCTTGTCCAGGAACTTAAGGTTCTGTGTGCTCGAAAATCCAGCGCACATCCTGTTTTTCTAAGTGCCATGGCTCGAATTGCCCTTAACCGGACACCGCCATTGGGCTTTTTCCGGACCTTTGTGGTTGAGACAGATGGGCAGCATAAACGGATTATCAACCTCAAGGGGCGAGGCACTGCACCGCTGACTGATCTGATCCGTATCCACGCGCTCGCGTGTGGCAGTACTGCGCAGAATTCATTTGATCGCATGGATGCCATCGCGAACAGCAACGTCATTCCGCCTGAAGCATTAAAGCAACTCCGATACGCGCTGGAGTTCCTGTCGATGGTGCGAATTCGACATCAGGTTGACGCACTGGAGCAGGGAGCTGCGCTTAACAATTACATTGAGCCTGAGCGCTTTTCCAATAGTGAGCGGCATAACCTCAAAGAGGCGTTTCAAGTCTTGAGTAATGGCCAGAATTTCTTGCGCTTCCGTTATCCCTCCAAGGGTCGCCTGTCCTCATGAACCACGTGAAAGCGCAGCCCAATCATAAAATGCTGGAGTGGTCCGCGCGGTTTGAGACGCTGGCAGGCGAGGCCGTTAACAGCCGCTTGCGACAGTTCTATCAAGCCGGCGCGGTCTCGGCACAGGCATCCATTGAAAGCGTGCAATTGCTGGCCTTGGACGTAGAAACCACCGGCCTTGATGCACAGGCTGACAGTATTGTGAGCATCGGCGTCATGCCGTTCACGCTGCAGCGCATTTATTGTGGGAGTTCGCTTTACTGGGTGATAAAGCCAGCGTCCGAGCTGAAGGAAAAGTCAGTGACGTTTCATCACATAACCCATGCTGAAATTTCAGATGCTCCCACCTTTGAGCGGGTGCTGGCGCCATTGCTGGAGGCCATGGCAGGTAAGGTGATGGTCGTCCATTACCGGAATATTGAGCGGGCCTTTCTGGATCAGGCAGTGCGTAGCCATTTAGGGGAGGGGTTTGAGTTTCCGGTCATCGATACGATGCAGTTAGAAGCCCGTCTACACCGGCGAAAACGCGGGTGGTTCGCCCGACTTATGGGGCGCTCACAACCGTCCATAAGGCTGGCGGATAGCCGAGCGCGCCTTGGCCTTCCGGCTTATCACGCTCACCATGCATTAACCGATGCCCTGGCGACGGCAGAACTGTTGCAGGCGCAAGTAGCGACTCATTACTCAACGTCCACGCCTGTTGGCGAGTTATGGAACTGAGTCGCCGCTTGAAAGTGAAACGCTTGCGGCTGTCTGACGGACCTTCCTGAGGCCTCCGCTTGGGCCGATGGATCTCGCTTTGAGATGCATTTGGGTGTTGGGCCTGCCGTCATTATCCGCCTTGAGCAAATGGGCATTGACTCGCTAGCGGTACTCAGGGTGACGCCATCTGCGCAGACGATGGCGTCACGGGGGGGGGGCTGCGCGCTGACAGCGGCAGCCTATTTGCTAGCGAGGCTCAGACATCAGTCCTTTCACGAGGGATATGCACCCCAGCATTAATACGATTGCGAAAGGCAACCCTGTAGACACTGCCATTGCCTGCAATGCCACAAGACCGCCGCCCAGCAGGAGAGCAATAGCAATAACGCCCTCGATCACTGCCCAGAACACACGTTGAGGCACCGGCGCATCCACCTTGCCGCCGGCGGTGATTGTGTCGATTACCAAGGAGCCTGAGTCCGAGGAGGTAATAAAGAACACAATGACCAGAACGATGCCCAGGAATGAGGTGATCTCTTTAAGCGGCAACTCCCCCAGCATGGCAAACAACTTCAGTTCCAGCACAGCGTCCTTGACGCCCATCAGGCCCTGTAAGGTCGTTTGGTCAATGGCCGTTCCACCGAACGTTGTCATCCACAGCACAGACACCACTGAGGGGACGAGCAAGACCGAAATCAGAAACTCTCTGACCGTTCGACCACGACTGACGCGGGCGATAAACATCCCTACAAACGGCGACCAACTGATCCACCACGCCCAGTAGAAGGCTGTCCAGCCTTGGGTGAATTGAGTGTCAGTGCGGCCGAATGGATTTGACAGCGCCGGCAGGTATTCAACATACGTCACCAGGTTACTGAAGAACCCGGTGAAGATGGCCAGGGTCGGCCCCACTACGATGATAAATACCAGTAAGAGAAACGCGAGTCCCATATTGATCTGGGAAAGCATTTTGACGCCCTTGTCCAAACCGGAAAGGACTGACCACAGCGCGATCAAGGTGATGCCAACGATCAGGACAACTTTGCTGAGATTTGTCGATTGTATCCCGAAGAGATATTCAATCCCCGCAGCAGCCTGTTCTGCGCCAATGCCCAGAGAGGTCGCCAACCCAAATAGTGTGGCGAATACCGCGAGAATATCGATGAGATGCCCCGGCCATCCCCAAACGCGCTCACCCAGTAACGGATAGAAAATTGAGCGTATCGACAGCGGTAAGCCCTTGTTGTAAGAAAACAATGCCAGGGACAACGCCACAATTGCATAGATCGCCCAGGGATGAAGTCCCCAGTGAAAGATCGTAGCGGCCATGGCCAAGTCGGCGGATGCTTTCATATCGCCTGCTGCACCGCCCAACGGTGCCCAGTCCGTACGCACTCCGCTCGCATCGACGGTCACGCCTCCCATGGATGCCGCGTAATGCGACATGGGTTCGGCTACGCCATAAAACATCAACCCAATGCCCATGCCCGCGGCAAACAGCATTGAAAACCATCCGACGTAGGAGTGGTCTGGTTTGGCATCTCTGCCGCCCAAACGCACCTTTCCCAGCGGGGAGAAAATCAGCGCAATGCACAGCACCACAAAAACATTCGCAATGCTCATGAAGAGCCAGGCGAGGTGGCTGGTTAACCAGTTCCGGATGGCGCTGAAGAGGGGCTCTACTTCATTTTGCAGTGCCAATGTCAAAATCACGAACAGTAAAATTGTGGCAGCTGAAATGATGAATACTTTGCCGTGGATATCGAGCGAGAATGAAAACTCTCCCTTGATATTGTCTTGACCGATGACGTAGTCAGTGTCGATCAGATTGGCAGCCCCACTAGGCGCAGGAATACCGTCCTCACTGGGGACGTTTGGGGTGTTCGGTCGATCATCCGTAGGCTTTTCAACCATAAGAATCTCCTTGTTGTTGGCACGTCTTAACGTGTAGTTGTGATTATCCCCGCTGTTCCTATGGTAAAACGAGATGTAAGCGCGTTTATCCTAACAAGCTTTGAGAATAAAACCGGCAAAACTTGCCTATTGCACAGCCCTTCGATCGAATAGTTCACAACCACATGACTTGATTTTGGGCTTCAATCTGTTCGATTGAGTGCAATGAACAGGTTTGCGCGGGCCAGATCAATGCCCCATCAGCTTATGTATCCCGTCCGGTTTGGCGTGAGCGCCAAAGCGTTCCACGATCGTGAAAGTTGCCCGCTTCATACCGATGAGGTTTACGTGAAGTCCTTCGCGACGCCGCTTCAGTACGGGTAGCCCACCGTGCGTGGCTCCCGGTCATCCTTGATTAAAATCGCAAGTTTTCAGCGTCGTGCGAAATGCTGTTGGGGCGTTAGAAATGTGTGGTGGAAATAATTTCGAAATGCGTGCATCGCCGAGCTGAATTCACGTTCGCGATGCCACGCCAGGCCGACGCTCATGGGGGTCACCTGATCGGAGATGGTCAGGGTTTCAATGCGCTTTCCTTCCAGCGACCAGGGGCGGTGTACCAGGTCTGAGAGGATCGCAACGCCGTTACCATTGGCTACCATGCTGCGCACCGCCTCGACGGAACTGGTGCGCACTTTGACGTCCGGCTGAAAGTTTGCGAGTTCCCAGTAACGCATTGCACTTTGTTCGGCTTCGTCGACGGTCAGGAGAATGTAGGGCTCTTGCGCCACATCGGCGAGGCTCACGGCCGAGCGCTCGCAAAGGGCATGGCCGCTGGGCAGCCATAGCCGGCGCTCGGAGTTGAAGAGCGTCTCCGAGACGATGTCCGGGTGGGTCAGGTTCGCGGTGAGCACCACTGCCATGTCGAATCGACCTTCCAACAGACCCTGCTCGATGGCCGTGCGTTCTTGTTCGTGCACTTCGATGGCCACGTCCGGATGCCAGTGCTCAAGTCGTTGCAGGTGGTGCGGCAAGAAGTAACCGATCACCGTGTAGCTTGCCGCCAAGCGCAATACACCACTGGCGCGGATGTCCGGCAACGGGCTGTTCAACGCATCATCGACGCTGCGCAAAATCACGTAGGCCCGATTCAAAAAGTGCCGCCCGGCATCGGTCAGGCTCATGCCCTGGGCCGAGCGCTGGAACAACAGTGTACCGAGGATGCCTTCCAGCTCCTTGATCGCCGTGGTCACGGCCGATTGGGAAATATTTAACTGAATCGCCGCTTGAGAAATTTGCCCGATCTCGGCGGTGGCGACGAAATAGCGAATCTGGCGCAGGGTCAGTGACATAGGCTCTCCTGGTGAGCGCGTATCTGTTTTTCAGAAGACAGCCTATCTGATAATAGATCTTCCCAAGGGGGAGAGGAGGAATCTAACGTGGCCTGCAAGAAGTCACAAGCGTTGGGAGCAAGCGTCATGCAGGCAGTAGATTTCAACTCGGACATGGGCGAAGGGTTTGGCCCTTGGACCATCGGCGATGGCGTCGACAATGAGCTGATGGGCTTTATCAGTTCGGCCAACATCGCCACCGGTTTTCATGCTGGCGACCCCAGTACCATGCGACGTACCGTCGAGCATGCCAAGCGTTTGGGTGTGGCTATCGGCGCGCATCCGGGGTTTCGCGACCTGGTTGGTTTTGGCCGTCGGCACATCAATGCGCCGGCCCAGGAACTGGTCGATGACATGCTCTATCAGTTAGGCGCCTTGCGTGAACTAGCCAGGGTTCAGGGCGTAGCCTTGCAACACATCAAGCCCCACGGCGCGCTCTACATGCACCTGGCCCGGGACGAAGAGGCTGCGCTTTTGCTGGTGGAGAACCTCCAGCGTCTGGAGCCGGAGTTGCTGCTGTATTGCATGCCCGGTTCCGTGATCTGGCGGATTGCCACGGACCTTGGCCAACCGGTGATTCGCGAGTTCTACGCCGACCGCGAATACGACCTCAGCGGCTCCATCGTCTTCACTCGCAACGTGCGGGCTTACGACCCGATCCAGGTCGCCGAGCGAGTGCTGCGTGCTTGCCAACTGGGCGTGGTGCGTACCGTCGAGGGCGAAGACCTGGCGATTGAATTCGATTCCATCTGTTTGCACAGCGATACGCCGGGCGCCTTGGCGTTGGTCGAAGCAACGCGTCGTGCCCTCGATGACGCGTGTATAGAGGTCCGATCACCGCACTGAGACCGAATAAAAATACTTGGCACACACACGTCTGGGTTTGCCCACCCAGGTACTTTTTTGCCTGCCTTTCTACAACTATTCCAAGAGGAACAGACATGGCCGAACACAGTGTAATCACCCCGTTGCCGGGGTCCTTCTACCGCAAAGCGACTCCGGAATCGGCGAACTACGTCGAAGTGGGCGCTCAGGTCAGCGCCGATACGGTGATTGGCCTGATTGAGGTCATGAAGCAGTTCTCCGAACTGACCGCCGGGACGGCTGGTCGTCTCAGCGCATTCCTGGTAGAAGACGGTGATCCGGTGGAGCCGGGTCAAGTCATCGCAACACTCGACGTCGAGTGAGGGCGCGATCATGACCCAAGGTATTCATAAATTACTGATCGCCAACCGTGGCGAGATCGCGGTGCGGATTATTCGTGCCGCGAAGGCGCTCGGGATTCCCACCGTGGCGGCGTGCAGCGAGGCGGACGTCGACTCCCTGGCGGCGCGCATGGCCGATGAAGTGCACATTCTCGGCCCGGCCCGTGCTGACAAAAGTTACCTGAACGTAGAAGCCTTGCTCGGTGCCTTGACATCCACGGGCGCCAACGCAGTGCATCCCGGTTATGGCTTTCTGTCAGAGAACGCCGATTTCGCTGAAGCAGTCGTGTCTGCCGGTGCCATTTTCGTCGGCCCGAGCGCGGAGACGATCCGGCGCATGGGCGATAAAGCTGAGGCTCGGCGCACGGCGCAAGCCGCTGGCGTACCGGTGGTGCCGGGTTCGCCGGGTGAACTGTTCGACGTTGAATCGGCGCTCAAGGCTGCCGAATCCGTTGGTTTCCCGCTGCTGATCAAAGCTTCGGCCGGTGGCGGCGGGCGCGGTATTCGGCTGGCGGAAAATGCCGAGCAATTGAGTGAAGAGTTCCCCCGTTCCCAGCGCGAAGCCCAAGCGGCGTTTGGCAATGGAGCGGTGTACCTGGAGCGGTTTATCAGTAGGGCCCGGCATATTGAAGTGCAGGTACTGGGCGACGGTCATCACGCCGTGCATTTGTTCGAGCGCGAATGCTCGTTGCAACGGCGCCGGCAGAAAATCTTTGAGGAGGCGCCGTCGCCAGCCCTCAGCCAGCAGCAACGAGAGACCCTCTGCGAAAGCGCCGTGCGTCTGACCGAATCTTTGGGCTACAAGGGCGCCGGTACTCTGGAGTACCTGTATGACGACGCCACTGGGGAGTTCTTCTTTATCGAGATGAACACGCGGATTCAAGTGGAGCACCCGGTCAGTGAACTGATCACCGGCATCGATTTGGTCCAGGCCATGTTACGCATCGCAGGCGGCGAGCCGCTCGGCTTCAAGCAGAGCGACATCCGACTCAACGGCGCGGCCTTGCAAATGCGCCTGAACGCCGAAGACCCGGCGCGGGATTTCTTCCCGAGTCCAGGCCTGGTCGAGGAGCTGATCTGGCCGAACGGCGAGGGCATTCGCGTCGATACGCATCTGTATCCAGGCTATCGCGTGCCGCCGTACTACGACTCGCTGCTGGCCAAACTGATTGTTCACGGCGCGGATCGCGCTGAAGCCCTAGGCCGAGCGCGAGTCGCGGTGGCAAACACCACGCTTACCGGCATGGCCAACACCTTGGCGTTGCACGGCGAATTGCTGGAACAACCCTGGTTGCACAACGCCGACTTTCACACGGGCACGCTGGAAACCTGGTTGGCCGAGCGCGGCAATGGAGGCGAATCATGAGTACTCCCGTCCGCTACAGCTTTGGCGCTGATGAACATTTGTTTGCCGAAGTCAGTGACAGCATGTCCTTGGACGCCTTCTTCAAAGGACTGGCCATCACCCGCGCCGTGGAACGGTTGGCTCTGGATGGTGTGCTCGATATCTGCCTGGCTAACGCATCATTCCAGATTCGTTTCGACCCGGATCGCATCGCCCCTCACACCTTGCTCGAAGCGGTACAAATCGCCGAGACCGGGGCCGTCGCGGAGCGCACGTTGCAGACGCGGATCATCGAGATCCCCGTGCTCTACAACGATCCCTGGACCCACGAAACCCTGATGCGTTTTCGCGACCGCCATCAAGACCCGAGCGCCACGGACCTGGAATACGCCGCACGCATCAACGGCCTGGCCGACGTCGATGCATTCATCGCGGCCCACAGTGGCGCACCGTGGTTTGTCTCGATGGTGGGCTTCGTTGCCGGGTTGCCGTTCATGTTCCAGATGGTTGAGCGTGAGCGCCAGTTGCAAGTGCCTAAATACCTGCGCCCACGCACCGACACGCCAAAATTGACCCTTGGCCACGGCGGTTGCTTTGGATGCATTTACTCAGTGCGCGGCGCCGGCGGCTATCAGATGTTTGGCGTTACGCCCGCGCCGATCTACGACCCGCAACAGAACCTTGCGTACCTGAAAGAACACATGGTGTTTTTCCGTCCAGGCGACATTGTGCAGTTCAAACCGATGGACCGCGAAGCCTACGACCACGCGGTCGCCGAAGTGGAAGCCGGTTGCTTCGAGCTGCGGATTCGACCAGTCGAGTTTTCGCTGGACGCGTTCCTTGCCGATCCTGTCGGCTATCCCAAGTCGCTGCAGGAGGTATTGGCATGATTAAGGTCCTCAAACCCGGCCTCGCCACTTCTGTGCAGGACCTAGGCCGCGAAGGGTATTACCACTTGGGCATTCCGCCGTCCGGCGCGCTTGATCAATACGCCTTGAGCGTGGCCAATCAATTGGTCGGCAACCCCGCAGGAGCGGCGGCGCTGGAGTGCACCTTGCTGGGCCCTGAGTTGGAGTTTCAGCAGGATGCACTGGTGGCGGTCAGTGGCGCGCACATGACGCCACGGGTCGATGGCGTGGAAATGCACCACGACACCGCGTTCACGGTGAAGGCCGGGCAAGTGCTGCGCTTTGACTTTCCCAAGGCCGGTGCCCGCACTTATGTGGCGGTGGCCGGCGGCATTGATGTACCGGTGGTGCTCGGCAGTCGATCCACCTACGCGCTCGGTGCGCTCGGCGGTTTTCAAGGGCGACGGCTGAATGCGGGGGACGAATTGCCGGTCGGTATCGCCAGTGGCAAGGGGCTCGCCGGGGCCAGTTTGCCCATGGCGTTACGGCAAGCATTGGGGGGCGAAATCACCCTGCGGGTAGTGCCCGGTTTGTACTTCCACCGTTTGACCGAATCGGCGGCGCAGAGCTTTTTCGCCGAACCGTGGACGGTCGGTTCGGAAGCGGACCGCATCGGCTATCGCTTCAAGGGTGGCAGCGCGCTGAGCTTTCAGCCCCGCGAGCAGCCATTCGGCGCCGGTTCCGATCCGTCGAACATCGTCGACAGTTGCTACCCGATCGGCTCGATCCAGGTGCCCGCAGGGCTTGAACCCATTGTGTTGCACCGTGATGCGGTGTCCGGTGGCGGCTACGCGATGATTGGCACAGTGATTAGCGCCGACCTCGATTTGATCGGCCAGATGCAACCCAACCAGAAAGCCCGCTTTGTTGCGGTGACCCTCGAAGAGGCGCTGGAAGCACGACGATCCTATAAGAAAAAACTCAGCTGCCTGAGCAAGCTGTTCCCTTCCTGATCCTGCCCGCCGCATAGCGCGGGCCATGCCAAACGGTATGCCAACGCCGTACTTCGGTGCGGTGACGGCTGCCCGCGCTTCAACCTTTGACTGGTTTTGGAGTTCACGCATATGGCTGCTTTATCGCAATCGAATCAAACCGGGCAAGACCCGGCCCATCAGCCCGTCCCGACCGAAGCACGCATGGGGCGATTATCCCTGACTATGGCTTGGTGGGCGGTGTGCAGTGCGATGTTTTACATCGTCGTGGGTGCGTCATTGGCTTTGTCGTTCGGTACGCGCAATGCGCTGATCGGCATGGTCCTGTCGGTGATCAGCTATGGACTGATCAACAGCGTGCTCAGCCGCTTTGCGATTCGCAGCGGTCTGTCGGTGGCGTTGTTTTCACGACTACTGTTCGGCAGCACCGGGGCGTGTCTGGCGACGCTGATTTTCTTCTCGACCGCAATCTATTACGCAGTGTTTGAAGGTTCGGTGATCGCCGTGGCGCTCAACCACCTCTATCCGCAATTGGCCTATCCGCTTGCCGCACTGGTAGTGGTGCTCTACAGCGTGCCGCTGATACTGGGTAGCGTGCAGCACTGGCTGGACAAGCTCAACGGCGTGTTGCTCCCGGTGTACCTCGCAGGTTTGCTGGTGGCGGTGGGGCTATCGATCAGCCGGTATGGCTACCAGCCTCAATGGCTGGATTTCGGCCCGGCAACGCCGAGTGCATTCGGCTGGTGGGATTGCTTTGTCGCTTACATGGGCGTCTGGGTGCTGATGCTGTTCACCTTTGACTACGCACGTTTTGGCAAGCCTGAAGACGCCGAATACCACGGTCGCTGGAACTTTGGCATGCCATTCTACGCGGTGACGTTTCTGCTCAACGGCGCGGCGGGGATCTATCTGGTGAGTAGCATTCCCCATGAAGGTGCGCTGAGCGAAGTGTCAGTAGTGATGGCGATTCTGCAGTTGATGGGCCTGTGGGGGTTGCTGTTCGTCTGGGCTACGCAAACCCGGATCAACACCGCCAATTACTACTTGGCGACGCTGAATATGCAGGCGTTCTTCGGGCGTTCTGGCGCGCGCGGTTCATACCTGATGTGGGCAATAGTGGTCGGTGTGATCGTCTACGGGTTGATGCTGGCGGATGTGTTTGCCTACCTCCTCAAAGCGTTGGCGTATCAGGGGATTTTCGTGGTGGCCTGGGTCGGCGTGGCGTTGGCCAAGATCCTCTGCGAGCACAGTGATGTGAAGGCGCTTGAGCGGGTGGCAGCCTTCAATCCGGTGGGTTTGACCGCATGGTTTGGGGCTACAGCACTGGGACTGGCGTTGATGTTTGCAGGCGGTGAGCTGAGCCGCTTTTCCGCCCCCTCTACCGTGATCGTTGCGTTTGCATTGCAGGCAGGCTTGTCCCGCCTAAGCCATTCACGGTGGAGGTACGCAGAATAGGATTTTACGTCGGACTCACCGGCACCCACGGAGCAGGGCGGGCGCCGGTAGGCTGATCCGACTTCATTCCACTTGGGTTTTCCTTGACCCTTTCCCATGCAGCAGCACTCGACGCGGCCTAGGCTGCTGTTTCCAACAATAAACAGTAGCTGTTTTGAGCCGGTCGTATCCAAAATAGTCTGCAAACTCCAAATCACAACTATTCAGAAAATGAATGCTGGAAGTTGGCGTGTTTTGAGCGCGTACCAGACTCTAACTCGCAGTTGATCTCCCGTGGTGGGCATTTTCTAGACGACAACAGAAACATGTGGCTCCGGTTGGTACACTAGGAGATCTCCAGGCTGACAACTTAAATGGGCACAAATCGCTTCAAGTGTAGCTAAGCGTACTCCTTTGACCTTGCCTTGCTTTAATAGGGATAGATTTTGTTCGGTGATACCAATTGCGGCGGCAAGGTCTTTTGACTTAACTTTGCGTTTTGCTAGCATTACATCTAACTCAATAATGATCGTCATTATGCTGGCCTTACACAAAGGTTTGATTTTCGGAACTTACTTCACTCGCTTGTGCCAAAATTCGCGCGATCACTGCGATACATCCGGCGAGAAAGAGAGCGATAAAGTCCGCTGGTGTAAAGCTGATGGTAAGTAAGCGTTGACCGGGTGGAGCATGTAAGGTGACCAGAATACTCAATATTGGTGTGCATATGAAACTTGAAACCACCCAAAGAATGACCCCCCTTCCAACTTTCCCTAAGTGAACGGCAGCATTATTGGAGAAATACTCGCTCCGGGCATACCCCTGGAACAGGCGGCGGAGGTGATTCAGGCCGCTGGCCAAGGCGATCAAAGGCACGCTGGAGATGACGATCGCGCCGAGTATTTGCCACCAGGCGAGCACTTCGATTTTTACCGCGAGTTGGGTCAACATCACTCCGCTCAGGGAAAATCCAAGCCCTAATCCATCGTCTGACCCCAATATCGGAAATACCCACAGTGCGGCATTGAGGATGAGCATGCAGGCTATGAGCGTCAGTGTTAGAGCAGCCATACGCTGGCTAAAGGAAGCAAGGCGGTTAATGGGCATTTTTTAAGCCTTTTTGATGGGTGGAGCTCGATTTTTGCACAAGAAATTACTGTATTACAATAATTATTTATTGAAATAGAGCCTTTTGTGGTGTGTTACCGCCCCTGGCACCTGCCTGGTTGTAATGGAGGGATAGGGTCTGAGCGCCCAATGACCCACCGTGTCTACAAACGGGTCAACGCCGTGCTTTCTGACAAAGTCGAGAAACAGGTCAACGAACTGCTCGAAGCCAAAAGCGAGATTTTACGGTTGCGAGCCCAAATGCGGCGCTTGGGAGAAAAGCGCGACGTATCAAAAATACAGCGCGGCGCTTCGTCAGGGAACTCAAGTGAAATGCCGCTTTATGAACGAGCACCGACATCAATATTTGGTCACCACACCGTTCTGGCCCTGACTCTGTTCAGGAGCTCGCGATGGCACTCTCAGAAATGGCAATTCGCGCCGGATGAGTTTGAACTAGAGCGGCGATTGTGGATCATCCCGCCGGAAGTGGTGAAGCAGCTAGCGACGATTTCAACGGCACTCAATGAGATTGGCTACCCAAAAGTATAGGGAGACGCGCAGCTTTCTCACGCGGATCTGGACAAGGTGAGTGCGGCCTAAAATCACGCAGAATACGTCGAGAAGCGTCGGAGTACGTGGGTGTCACGTTGAAATTCCGGGTTGAAAATTCAGACCAGTCCTATTGTTGCTTTTTGTTTTCGCAGATAAAAATCAGACCATCAGTTAACCACCCATTCGAGTGGAACTTAGGTGTGATGACGGACAATTTACGAGAAATTCAATCTTTACAGTTACGGTTTATCGAATCTGCTTCGGTGAGCGAAAGCTGCGCATCTGACTTATTAACGTTGATGCAAAAACTTACGGAGGAAGAGGCCCTCAGCGTCATCAGTATAATTTCGTTATTGCAAAATGAAGCTGTTTTTTTGAGAAGGATTTCGCAAAAAATAAAATTTTTACATGTGGCTTAAATGAAATATTTGTTTGAGGCTTTATGGCTTCGATGCCTATGTGGGCGATGACATCGCGGTGATGTGTTCCGCTAGATGGAGGGCGGACATGGATAGCTCTTTAACTACTGCAAGTGGTCGATCTGGGTGTCATCGGGTGAAGTATAAGCGGGGTTGAGGGTTGCGCTTGCTACTTTGAATGCGCAGGTCTTCAAGGCTAAAAATTTTGGAAGGCTTTCATAGCACTGCCTTGCAGTGCTTGGTAGCTCACCAAAGACCGTAAAACTATATTGGCTTAAAGACTAAGGAAGGTTTTATGAAATCGAAAAGTTATAAGTCTTGCTCGAGTAGTTCAATTAAAGTTGTAGTTGTCACTGTGTTAGTTGTAGGAGGGGGGCTAGGAGATGCTTTTGCTGAGGAGGAAATACCGAAAAATTTCTCCGTAAAGGCTATGGTTTTTAATGTCTGGAATCGTCCAATGTCCTCCAATATTTGGAAAGAGAAAGGAGATGCAAATAATCTCACCTATTCAGATGCTATGAAAAAACTGCTTTTGAACGTGTCGCCAGATATTCTTGTGTTGCCTGAGCTTGACAATAACGCGAGAGCAGATAATGCAGGAGACGTTGCCGCGAACGGTGATAAAGCTTATGACGCGTTTACGCGAGAGACAATCAACGTTTTAAATAGCGCTCCCCGGAAACAAGATAGCTTTTCCGAATTTCGCAAGAACCAGGATGAATATTCTCGGGATACTGAACAGTATCGAATAAGAAATAAGGATGGGAGGGACTCGTACTTTAAAGGTATTGGAAGTATTTTTTCTTCCGTGCCTTTTGAGGAGTTATCCGGAGATAGTGTCAGGATTAATCCTGGTAATGGTTTTCCAGTAGCGGTCATAAAAAATCTACATTTAGATCATGGAGACCTTCCCGGCAACCGCGTTAATACTGCGCTTGAGCTTAATAATGAGGTGGCAAGCAGAAAATTCCCGACGATTATTTTGGGGGACTTCAATGCTGGCGATGTTTCAGAGCGAGGATTACATAGAAAAGAGCAGCAACTATTATTAATGCGGAATATTGTAAATGATAAAAATGTAGAGAGCTCTTTTTATAAAAAACTTATCTATGAGTACCTAGCTGAAGCGAAAAAAGGATACTTAAATATAATCGCGATGGCGTATCCTGATAAAAAGATTAATCTTTTGTCTTGGGCGGAATGGGAGGATGCTTTAAATAAACATTTAAAGTCTGGTGGAAATAGTCCGCTGCAAGATGAAATTTATCCTGTTAAAAGCAACCTTCCGGTCACTCTGAACACACTTAAGAAGCAGTATCAGCTTTTTCAAAAAGACCAAAATAGAGAAGTATTCAAACCTAGTCGAGTAGGCGATCAGCGCGCTACTTGGACTAGTGATGGGGAGGATTGGTCTAACAAATGGCCGAGCTGGGACCGTGTGAATATTGATCACATCATGGTGTCTCGGCCCTTCGCCAAATGGATCGAGATTGCTGACGATGGTAAGCCATCAGGTAATCTCAGCAAGCTAGCCAAGCTGCCCGGCGACGGTTCTCTTTCGGACCACGAGCCCGTGGCGCAGAACCTGCGCTGGGTGGGACCGCAGCTTGAAGTTTACAAAGACGTCGTAGACAACCAAGAAAAAACACGCCTTGTGTGGGGCGCCGATGCTTACAACTTCGCGGAAAAAAACAAAAGATTTAATCTTGTTCGCAACAACTATCGTAATGATGTCTATCTTGGACAAGTTGCGGATAGTAACGGTAATCCCACATTACCTAAGCTGAGTATTGAAGAGAAGAAATCCCTTCTCAATTGCAAGGGCAGCGATAGCCGTTTCCAGCAGGCTGTCACTGATTATTGTATCGACGATCACTCTTTTATCGGTGAAACCCTTGTAACGGACGGAGGGCTTCTTGTCGTTGATGAGGATAAAGCGTTGGGAGGAAGCGAGGCTAAACTGCGGCTGGCCAATGGCGGGCTCAGGGTCGAAGGTTTATCCATGGGCGAGCTCGATCGGGACGTCGTTCTCGAACAGCAAGGGTGGATTGATGTTGCCGAATCCGACTTGGTGGTGTCTGCTACGAAAGCCTTGACGGGCACAGGCAGCCTCACAAAACTGGGGGCCGGTACATTCGCGCTTTCAGGCCCCAACACCTATACAGGCGGAACATTTGTCGAGGAGGGCATCCTCAGAGCCGATAATGCGGGTGGGTTCGTCAACAACACCGCCTATACCATCAACGGTGGAGCACTTGATCTAAACGGATTCGATCTAATCGCTTCGAAGTTGGAAGGCAAGGGTGGCTCCATCCAGCTTGGAAAGGGGTCGCTAACCATCGACCAGGGCTTCAATACACGCTATGACGGCTCGATAGAGGGTTTCGGCGGGCTCACGAAGTCAGGTGGCAGTCAGCTCATTCTTAATGGTCAGAATAGCTATACCGGTGCAACCCTGGTTCGGGACGGGCGTCTGGTCATTGGTGACAGTGATCATCCTAATGCTCGCCTTGAAAGCCAGGTCACTGTGGGCCCGGGCGCTACGCTCGGTGGTATAGGCGCGGTGGGTGCTCTGACGATCAACGCTGGCGGCACGGTAGCGCCCGGTAACTCTATCGGTACGCTGCGCGCTGGCGATGTGACCTTTGATGCTGGCTCAGTTTATTCCGTAGAAGTCGGCCCGAACGGACGGAGCGACCTGATCGATAGTGCCGGTGTCGCAACCCTGAATGGCGGTGATGTTAGAGTGTCACTGGAGAACAGCACCAACCTATTGACGGAGGACGAGGCAAAAACCCTGGTCGGACAAACCTTCAATATTCTTACTGCCAAAAAAGGCATCGTCGGGCAGTTTTCATCCGTTACGCCGAACTACCTGTTCTTGGATAGTCAGGTGAATGTACCGCGGACACAGCAATTGCTTACCTCTTCCGTGCCTGCACCGTTGGTTGAACCTGTTCAGCCAGGGCCTGATGTGGTGGGTACTCCACCGCCAGCCTCGTCACCGACTGTGGTTGCAACGCCTGTTCAGCCAGGGCCTGATGTGGTGGGTACTCCACCGCCAGCCTCGTCACCGACTG